>CAYJOY010000243.1:3135-3864 GCA_964371885.1 uncultured Lentimicrobiaceae bacterium
AAGGACTTACTAAACAAAAAATTACATGTACTTGAAGAGCATTTAAGAGGTGACATCCTCGTTTACTTTGGTGCTATCGGAACACTTGAGGACAGTTTATTTCTGAGGATTATTGAAGAAATGGCCAAAGATCCGAGTAAAAAGGATACTTTGTACATAATCCTAACCACAACTGGAGGAAGTGCTATAACAGTAGAAAGGTATGTAAATATTATTAGAAAGCATTATTTGGAAGTAAACTTTATTGTGCCAAATTATGCGTATAGTGCAGGAACGGTTTTCTGTATGAGTGGCGATAATATTTACATGGATTATTTTTCTGCATTAGGCCCTATTGACCCTCAAGTGCTAAATAAAGATGGTTCTAAATGGGTGCCAGCACTTGGATATTTGGATAAAGTGAATGAATTTATTTCTAAAGCAAAAAATGGAACTTTAACTCAAGTTGAATTTGCTATATTGCAACAGTTTGATTTAGCCGATTTAAGAAGTTATGAACAAGCAAGAGATTTAACAATTGATTTACTTAAACAATGGCTGGTAAGGTATAAATTTAAAAATTGGAATACTCATTCTAATGGAAGTATCGTTACTAATTCTGAAAAAGATGAAAGAGCATCAGATATAGCGAATCGATTAAGTGATAATAATATCTGGAAATCGCATGGAAGACCTATTAATGTTGAGATGTTGAAATCACTAAAATTGAAGATAGAAGATTATAGTGAT
>CAYJOY010000244.1:0-2236 GCA_964371885.1 uncultured Lentimicrobiaceae bacterium
TGGCATAAGAGATATACCGACCTTTTTCTATAAGTAAAATCTCTGCAAATTCATCTGCCCTACGAATTCTTGCCGCTGCTGTTGCACCACCCGCAACTCCTCCAATAATTAAATGCTTCATACTTCTATATGTTTTTAATGATTATTTTCTCGAATAACGGCGCAAAGATACTATTTATTTTCCATTAAAACAAATTTCTAATGGAAAATTATTTAATATAATTGATAATTACTACTATTATCATGCAAATAAGAGTGTTAAACATACAACAATTATGCAAACAAGATGCTGAAATGCTAACAAATTAAGTGTATTAACATTTTGCATTATTAATCTTGAATCATATATTGGCATTTCAAGCCCTAACAATACAGGGTAGGTAAATTCATCTACTACTTTACTCTCACCCCTTTTATCCTCTTAAATTCCTTCCAATAGTTGGCCTCACTGTAAGCTTTTTCACTCCCTTTCGGAACACGTAGCACTTTTTTAGGAGGGATATGAAAATAGGCAATATCTTCACCATCTGGCGTTTCCATGTGAGGAGGCGTGGAAGTTAGACAGGTAACCTTTTTTAATTCTCTGCAATTATTAAAACAAAAAGCGCCAATAGACTGCACTGTGCTAGGTATTGTGACAGATTTTAGTGAATAACAGTTACTGAACGCACGTTGAGAAATGTGTGTTACAGATTCTGGGATTTTGATTTTAGTTATTTTTGAAAGAGACATTAAATAGCTATTAATAGTAGTGATTGTACTAGGCAATGATATTTCTTTTAAGCCGGTATCTGCAAAAGTACACTTTGAGATTTATTGTACAAAACGCCATCTACAGAGCAGTACCATTGGTTTTTAGGATCAACGTCAATGTGACTTAATGCTTGATTTTCAGAGAATGGACTTTCTCCTATAATAGAAACAAAAGCTCCAATATAAACATAAGCATTTGAATCGCAGGCAGAAAATGCGCTCTCACCAAGGTATTGCAGCGTGGCAGGAAGTATAGCTTCTTTAATAGAAGTAGCTAAAAAAGCTCCTGATCCTATTGAGATAAGCGAATCGGGATAGACAACCTTTGTGAGTTTTTTGCAAGAATGAAAAGCACCTTCTTCTATATTTTTTATTGAGTTGCCCATTTTAATGTATGCCAGATCATCACAATATGCGAAAGCCTTAAAGCCAATTTGGGTCACGTCATAGTTCCTTCCTTCATATCTAACCCTTTCAGGAATTACAATGCTATCAAATTGATACTCATAGTTATAATAATACCAATCTCCTAAGCGTGTTACCTCTACTGCGTATAGTTCCGAATCAGAAATAATGTTATAATAGAGTAACACGCCATCGTCATTTTTTTCAGAAAAATCTTGGGCATTAAGTGTGACAAAAGAAGCAAGAATGCTAAAAAGAAGGATAAATTTTATCATACGTAATTGTTTTTTTGGATTGATTATAGACTGAAAACTTTTAGCAAAGATAATACTTTTTAGCAATTATTCAGCACATCAATAAGAATTTTTATTTTTTTAACCATCGTTATTTTAGGATGAAGTAAATACCACAACACTATCTTAAACAGATTATTAAGAACATCGCAATTTAAAAAACCCAACTCACCTAATCGGTTGTTCACACAATTTACGGCGGCCACAGGTAGCACAATGCTCTCCTCTCCATACGCTGTCGAAGTGTTCGGTGGTTTGGGCATAACATCATCTCTATACCCTGCAATCAGGATAACGTCTAAAATCCTCCATAAAGCGCACCCTAGGCTTTTTGGCATGGATGAGTTGATAACACCTCTAAAAATGGAACTGCTCGCACTCCCAAGCGCACATACAAATCATTAATGTCCGCTGTGCCAATCCATAGTGTTGAGCGCACCGTAGCACAACGACTCAAAACCAAATGGTAGTGCTCTATATCACGAATGGATTTTATCATCTACATACCTCCAAAAAGTGCTTTATATCGGTTCAACATGTAAAACCACATATTTTTTAAAAGATAAATATGGTAAAATGAAGAAATTATTGCTTTCAACAAGAACAGTTGCAGTACAAAAACAGCTCTTTATCATACAGTTGCCAAAAATGTTAATAGGCGTGCACATTGGCAATTTCCTGTAAATAGTTATTAGCAGGAAGAATAGCTCAAACTTTTTTCCATCATTAACATATATATTAAAATTTATGTTTAACTTTAGCACGCAATAAACAAAAACCATATT
>CAYJOY010000244.1:2246-3856 GCA_964371885.1 uncultured Lentimicrobiaceae bacterium
TTAACATCTGATAATAAATAACATACAATAATATTTAAATTAAAAAATGTACAAAATAGCCTCTTTTTTCTTCTTTTAATGTATAAAAACGGAGAAATTAGAGGAATGAATTAGAGTAAATTTCACCCATTCTTAGTTCGAAAAAAAAGCAGTTGCGCAAAAGCAGCCGCAAAATAAACTATTTATTCATTAAAAACAAAAGATTATGTATTGTTATCAATGTCAGGAAACCGCACAAGGTAAAGGTTGCACTGTAAGAGGTGTTTGCGGTAAAAAACCAGAAGTTGCTGGGTTGCAAGATTTGTTACTCTTCCTTTTAAAAGGAATAGCATTACGGACAACTCAGATGAGAAAAAATGGTGAAGCTGTTCCCGAAACGGCAAACCACTTCATTACCAAGTCATTATTTATGACCATTACCAATGCTAATTTCGATGAAGATCGATTTGTGGAAAGGATAAAGCAAGCCATTGAAGTTAGAGATGCACTACCCGCTATTGCCAATTGCGATTGCGGTTGCCAAACATGGAAAGGGAGCACCCTTGCTGAAATGGAAGAAAAGGCTGCGAGTGTTGGCGTTTTATCTACTCAAGACGAGGATGTGAGATCGCTTCGCGAATTACTCATTTATGGCATTAAAGGGATGGCCGCCTACGCAGAGCACGCCTACAATCTCGGCTTTGAAGAGGAGAGCATCTATATTTGTATGCAAGAAGCATTGGCCTCTACCACACAAGAGTTACCCGTTGCCGATATGATTAACCTTGTAATGGAAGCCGGAGAAGTGGGGGTGAAAGTGATGGCACTGTTAGATAGTGCCAATACCCAAACGTATGGAAACCCTGAGATTACCATGGTGAACATTGGCGTGAGAAACAATCCAGCCATCTTAATTTCGGGGCACGACCTCCGCGATATGGAAGATTTACTGGAACAAACGCAAGGAACAGGGGTAGATGTGTACACCCACAGCGAAATGTTAGCGGCGCACTATTACCCCGCATTTAAAAAGTATGAGCACTTCGCTGGAAATTATGGCAATGCGTGGTGGAAACAACGCGAAGAGTTCGAAACTTTTAACGGGCCTATACTATTCACCACCAACTGTATTGCTCCTCCATTAGCCAATGCAACCTACGCAGATCGCGTGTATACTACTGGCGCATCTGGACATACTGGATTCCCTCACATTCCCGAAAGAGAAGAGGGGAAAAGAAAAGATTTTTCTCAAATTATTGAACATGCTAAAAGATGCGCACCTCCTACCGAAATAGAACAGGGAGAAATTGTAGGGGGATTCGCCCATGCACAAGTATTACAACTGGCCGATAAAGTGGTAGAAGCAGTAAAAAGCGGTGCCATCCGTAAGTTTATTGTAATGGGTGGCTGCGATGGCAGAATGAAAAGCAGAAGTTATTACACCGAATTTGCCGAAAAACTACCCAAAGATACGGTAATATTAACCGCAGGCTGCGCTAAATATCGCTACAACAAACTACCTCTTGGCGACATCAATGGCATTCCACGCGTGCTCGATGCAGGACAATGCAACGACTGCTACTCGCTTGCCGTAATAGCCACGAAACTACAAGAAGTATTTGGCCTCGACG
>CAYJOY010000245.1:0-3823 GCA_964371885.1 uncultured Lentimicrobiaceae bacterium
TAAAACTGTTCCCAATAGATCTATCACTTCTAGCGATACTATAGAATTTTTACTATCACCAAACTTCACATTCACAACATTTTGCACTGGATTTGGGAAGATAGAAAAACCAAATGGTTGCAGTTCTTCTATTTCATATTCCCCAAGTGCTGCTTGTTCGCTTCGTAATGGCGGGGTGTTGCGAGTGCTCTCTACGACCACTCTTCCGCGATCATCATAAACCACATAATGGGTATAATTTGTATAGGTAGCCTCCTGCACTAGCATCTCATTATCTAATCGTTCATAACGATAACTTACATCTGAATGGGGAATAAGCTTCCCTTGAACATCTCTATAATATTTGTGTTCTTCGTTTATTAAAACTCCATTCGAATAAATTTTAGTAATAAACTGATACTCTGCAAAATCTAGTATCATCAGCATCTCATCAAGATAAACCTCTAGTCTTTTACTCTTTTCAAGGTATCGTGTTTTATATCCTAATTTTGTAAAATGAGACACTAATTCGCGAGGAGCCACTTCAAACATTTTATTATAGAAGCCATAACTTGGAACCATTTCATTGGTTACTTGAATTAGCTCCTCGATTTGTTCTCGCTCCGTTCGTTGAATTTCTACATCGCGTTCATCATATAATATTACGTGTGAAGGGGTTATTAATGCGCGCGAGGTCATAAACTCGTAGTCGTCATCGTAGCGCATTGGGGTATGAAAAAAACGTTCTACAGTTACACTATTGTCCTGGTCTACTGTTATCTCGGTGCTCTCACTCACATCTTGAGATTGCATTCCTATGAGATCGTATTCAGAAATGGTGGTTACATCTACCCCTCTTGGAACTGAATAAACGGTGTGCGTTTCAGTTGAGTAGACAATTTTTCTCTTATACTCTTGGGCATAAGAAGTGTTTATACATAAGATGACAAACACTGAAAAAATAATTTTATTAATCGTATTCATAATTATAGTTTTTATAGTTAATATTGAGTATTATTGGCTTTATATTCTTCATTCTCTTATTTTAAAAGCCGAAACAAGAGAGAAAAGCTAGCCGAACTTGAGCACTCGACAAAACTGATAAATATAGTAGTGTAGGACAAAGGGGTTGGTAATATATGTATTAGCACTTGTAGACATGGCAGTATTGTTATAGTTAATTTGTTCTTCGATGCAAAGTTAAATATTTTTTCCAATAAATTGATCACAAAACAAAATATTTTCAAAATTATTTTTAACTCAAAATCAAGCACTTACAGACACACCACTAACACCACCACGTTTTCACACAAAAAAGCCATGATTTTTTCGGATGATTTTCGACGTTTTTATAGCATATAATATCGTATAATTTAGACTTTTACAAATACTTGTTAACCTTTAACATAAAATACAAATAATTGCAATAAATTATAATATTATGTTATATTTGCCGTTAGTTATCACATATTTTATAAAAATTTACGAAATTAACACATTAACACAATGAACGAGATTTTACAATTAAAACCTACGAGAGTATTTTATTACTTTAATGAAATCTGCAAAATACCACATGCTTCAAAAAAAGAAGATAAAATCATTGCTTGGCTATTAGAAGTTGGCGCGTCGTTAGGCTTAGAGACTACGCGCGATGCCATTGGAAATGTATTAATTACGAAACCTGCTACAGCTGGTAAAGAGGGAGTTACCCCTGTTATTTTCCAGAGCCATGTAGATATGGTATGCGAAAAAAATGCAGATACCGTTTTTGATTTTGACACTGATGCTATTCAACCTTATATTGATGGTGAATGGTTAAAAGCTAAAGGGACTACCTTGGGGGCAGATGATGGTATTGGGGTAGCTATTCAACTAGCACTTCTTGAAGACAAAACCATTGAACACGGACCAATGGAGTGTTTATTTACTGTAGATGAGGAGACGGGGCTTAGTGGGGCATTCAACCTACAACCTGGATTTATGAATGGCAAAATGCTTTTAAACTTAGACTCTGAAGATGAAGGAGAATTTTTTATTGGCTGTGCTGGTGGCAAAGACACTGTGGCAAAAGTAGAATTAGAATGGGAAGAGGAGATGCCAAGCGATGTAATAGCCTATAATATATATGTAAAAGGGTTACTCGGTGGACATTCTGGCGATGACATTAACAAAGGACGTGGCAATGCTGTAAAATTATTAAATAGAATTTTATGGAACAGCTACCAAGAGTTTGACTTATCAGTTGCTACGATAGATGCTGGCAACTTACGAAATGCAATTGCACGCGAGGGGATGGCACATGTAGTTGTTCCGAAAGAATTTAGTGCCGCATTCGAGTCGTATCTTACAGAAATGAACGCCACCTATAAAAATGAATACAGAATAACTGATCCTGAGGTAACTGTTACATTTGAAAAAGCTGAAATGCCAAACAAGGTATTCTCAGAATTTTTACAAGTAGACCTCATGAATGCACTATACACTTGCCCTCATGGAGTATTGGATATGGCACAAGACATTGAGAATTTTGTTGAAACTTCTACCAATTTAGCCTCTGTTAAAGTAATTGACGACATGGTGGTGATTACCACCAGCCAAAGAAGCTCGGTTGAGTCGAAAAAAGAAGATGCAGTGGCTATGGTTTCTTCGTGCTTCTTCACCACTGGCATTAGCGATGTTACCTCTGGTGATGGGTACCCAGGCTGGACACCCAACCCTAACTCAGAAGTATTGAAAGTATTAACAGAAGCCTATGTAAATCTTTTCAACAAAAAACCTGAAGTAAAAGCGATACATGCAGGCTTAGAATGTGGGCTTTTCTCTGAAAAATACCCTGGGTTAGACATGGTATCTTACGGTCCAACCTTAAGAGGGGTACACTCTCCTGATGAAAAGATTAAAATTGACACTGTGCAACAAATTTGGGACTTAACTGTTGAGTTTTTAAAAATTCTAAAATAGCAAATGTTCCTATTGCATGAAAACATTGCCCTAAAAACATAGTGGCTATACGATAATATGATTGACGCTTATTGGGGAGGCAATAATAACCTTCTCAATGGCGTTATCTACGACTATTAACCAAAGAGATTGACAACGGTGCACAACGAAGTGTGCGGCGAAGAAGAGTGCAATAAAAAAAGCGAAAA
Organism: uncultured Lentimicrobiaceae bacterium; assembly: GCA_964371885.1. Classification (GTDB taxonomy): domain Bacteria; phylum Bacteroidota; class Bacteroidia; order Bacteroidales; family WCHB1-69; genus CAYJOY01. The sequence continues at coordinate 3,132 of CAYJOY010000245.1, forward strand.
GATTATTAACAACATGAAAATCAAAAACTTTATCATATTTCTTGTACTGTGTACCCTTACCTGCCAGGTATATGCCCAGCGCTCGAAACCATTTGGAGTTCCCAATTTGATTCGCTACGACCAACAAAGGTTTCACTTCGGATTCCTTGTGGGTTATAACCAAATGAATTTCAACATTGAAACTAAATCAGACTTTACCGAGTATGATTCGCTTTTAATAGTAGACACAAAACCACTTAGTGGCTTTAATTTAGGGATTGTTTCAGACATGAGAATGGGGAAATTTTTCAATCTTCGGTTTATCCCATCTTTAACCTTTGGCGATAGAATTGTGAACTACACAATACGGTATAGCGACGGTAATGAACTAGTTACAAACAAGAACACCGAATCGGTGTATGTAGATTTGCCCTTATTGCTTAAGTTCAAGAGTTCGCGGATGCATAATGTTAGGGTGTATGTAATAGCGGGTGCTATGTACAGCCTCGACCTTATTTCGGCTGCCAAAAAGCAAAGCAACAATCCTAGAGAGATCATATTAAAATTATACCCCAACGACTTTCAAGCCATTGGGGGTTTAGGAATAGATTTTTACTGCACCTACTTTAAGTTTTCGACCGAGTTTAGGATGAACTTTGGATTGGTTAATCTTTTAAAGGACGAAAACAACATGTATACGTCGAGTATCACAG
>CAYJOY010000246.1:0-3784 GCA_964371885.1 uncultured Lentimicrobiaceae bacterium
CATTAGCCTCGACAACTTTAACTATTCTGCTAATCGTGGGGCGTGCTTACAACCGTGCCGCCGCGCTTATCATGTAAAAGATGCAGATAGCGAAATAGAATTAGAGGTAAACAATCGATATATTATGTCGCCTAAAGACTTGTGTACCATCCCATTTTTAGATAAGCTTGTAAGAGCAGGGGTATCTATTATGAAAATAGAGGGGCGTGGCAGGTCGCCCGAGTACGTAAAAATGGCGACACAATGTTATAAGGAGGCAGTTGAAGCTATTGAGCAAGGAGATTATACCTTAGAAAAAATTGCCCTTTGGAAAGAGCGCTTGCGTAGTGTTTACAATCGTGATTTTTGGGATGGCTACTACCTTGGGCGCACCGTTGGCGAATGGACAGAGCGATACGGGTCGCAAGCCACTCGCGTTAAACAATATGTAGGAAAGGTTACCAACTACTTCTCTAAATTAGGGGTAGTAGAGGTACATATTGAAACTGGAAATTTATCGATAAACGACGAGATTATGTTCTTTGGACCTACCACTGGTGTAGTAGACAAACAGGTAGATGAGATTCGTGTAGAACTACAACCTGTTGAACGGGCAGAAAAGGGAGCTCTGTGCTCGCTTCCTACTAGCGAGTTAGTCCGTCGTAACGACAAAGTATACAAGTGGATAACTGTAATTGAGGAATAGCATGTATTTTCAAAATTATTCGACAGTACAAAAAAGAGAGGCTAAAAGCCTCTCTTTTTTTGTGTGATAATAAGTGGATATTATCCGCCAATTTGTACTCTGTAGAAAGCGGTGCAAGTTAAGTTTGCATCGGTTTGTTTTAGGTACTCAGCAACAGAAATTTTATTATCTCTGATGAACTCTTGGCTTAATAAAGTATTCTCTTTAAAGAATTTATTTAATTTACCATCAACGATTTTTTCGATCATATTTTCTGGTTTTCCTTCTTGGCGAGTTACCTCTTCAGCTAGCGCGCGTTCGCGGTCGATAGTTTCTTGAGGAATAGATGTTTGGTCAACCGATACGGGGTTCATTGCAGCAATTTGCATCGCCACGTTGCGACCAGGCTCTTGGATAGCTTCTCCACCTACGGTGAAAGCTGCAATAACAGCAATACGGTTACCGTTGTGGTTGTAAGCAGCTACAGCAGGAGCTTCTAAAATTTGATAAGTAGAAACTTCTACTTTTTCGCCAGTTTTACCTGTCATCTCAATTAAAGAATCGGCAATAGTTACGCCATCAATAGTGTGCGCTAAAAGGGCTTCGCGATCAGCAAATTTGTTTTCCATTGCGATGTCCATAATAGACTCAGCAAATTTCACGAAATCTTCGTTAACACCTACAAAGTCGGTTTCGCAAGTAACCGATAACACGATACCGCATGTATTGTCGGCATTAGTACGAGCGATTGTACGTCCTTCGTTTGCGTCGCGGTCTGCACGTTTAGCAGCTACTTTTTGACCTTTTTTTCTTAGAATATCAATTGCTAATTCGAAATCTCCATTAGCTTCTACTAATGCGTTTTTGCAATCCATCATGCCCGCACCAGTTGTTTGTCTTAATTTGTTTACATCAGCAGCAGTAATAGCCATAGTTGTATATTTTAATTGGTTATAATTTTAATTTATTATTGAACTGGTTTTCTCACTTGTGTTCTTTTTCTTTTACCAGTATCGTCGCCTTCAGTGTTAGCGTCGTTATCATCTTCGTTTGCGATTGGCGCTACTTCTTCTTCTGTAACATCTTTTTCTAATTTTCTTTCTGCAAGACCTTCTGCAACAGCGTCGCAAACGGCTTTAAGCACAACTGCTACCGATTTAGAAGCGTCGTCGTTTGCAGGAATTGGGAAATCGATAAGGTTAGGATTAGAATTAGTATCTACAATTGCAAACGTAGGGATATTCAATCTACGTGCTTCAGCTACAGCGATGTGCTCTTTAAGCACGTCTACTATGAAAATAGCAGCAGGTAAACGAGAAAGGTCAGAGATAGAACCTAAGTTTTTCTCTAATTTAGCGCGCTCGCGTTCAATTTGTAATCTTTCTCTTTTAGAGATATTTTTGTATTGAGGACCTTCCATCATACGGTCAATGTCGCTCATTTTTTTAACCGCTTTACGGATTGTGAAGAAGTTGGTTAACATACCACCTGGCCAACGCTCAGTTACGTAAGGCATTCCAACAGCTTGTACCATTTCAGCAACTACATCTTTCGCTTGTTTTTTAGTAGCAACAAATAAGATTTTTCTTCCTGATTTTGCAATTTGTTTTGCGGCAGCGCATGCTTCCTCTACTTTGTCTACAGTTTTGTTAAGATCGATAATGTGAATCCCATTTTTTTCCATAAAGATGTATGGTGCCATAGCTGGGTTCCATTTTCTTTTAAGGTGACCAAAGTGGCAACCTGCTTCTAATAAATCTTCAAATTTTACTCTTGACATGTTTTTTTGTTTTGTTTACGTTCATTAAGGCAATGATTAAGTAGCTCTATGCGAAGTCTCAACCATTTCGATACTAAACATTTATTAATAATAAGTTTTTTTGTTCGAAAAAAATAACAATACTAACGTTTTGAGAATTGGAATCTTTTACGTGCTTTTGGTTGACCAGGTTTTTTACGTTCAACCATACGTGGGTCACGACGTAATAAGCCTTTTAATTTCAACGCTGGGCGTAAATCTGGATATAATTCTACAATTGCTCTTGTGATAGCTAAACGTAATGCTTCTGCTTGACCAGCAACACCCCCACCATCTAAGTTTACTTTTATGTCGTACTGCCCATCTAACTCAGCTAACATTATAGGTTGAGTTACTACATATTGTAATGTTGCTAAAGGGAAATATTCTTTATAATCACGACCGTTTACAGTGATTTGACCGCTCCCTTTTTTCATATAAATACGGGCAACAGCGGTTTTTCTTCTTCCTAATTTGTTTGTTATTTCCATTGTTACTATTTAATTTCGTTGATGTTAATTAATTGAGGTTGTTGTCCTGCGTGTGGATGTTCATTACCAGCATACACATGAAGGTTGCGATAAAGTTGTGCTCCTAATTTGTTTTTAGGCAACATCCCTTTAATAGCATGCTCTAAAATAGCAATAGGCTTTCTTTTTAACAACTGTTTTGGAGTAGCAAAACGTTGTCCGCCTGGGTAACCTGTGTGGCGTACGTATTGTTTATCTTCCAATTTTTTGCCTGTAAATCTAATTTTATCGGCATTAATAATAACTACGTTATCTCCGCAATCGAAATGAGGGGTAAAATACGTTTTATTTTTTCCTCTTAAAATGCGAGCAACTACTGTCGATAAGCGACCTACAACTGCGCCTTCAGCATCAATTAAAACCCACTTTTTCTCAACGATTTTTTCGTTTGCTGAAATTGTTTTGTAACTTAATGTGTTCATTCTTGTTTTTTTGTTTTTTAAAGTAGGAATCTATCTTCACCTATAAACTCCTGATTTTCAATTAATTTTCTCTTTTCTAAGTTAAAGAATAATAATCGGTTTTTCGGTCGGCAAATATAGAATATTTTTTGTTATAAAAGCAACTGCTTGCGATTTTTTTTTATTGTGAGGCGATGACGCGGTTACTCGGTGAAGGGATGTTTTTTTAGGCAGACCCGTAGGCTGGTTCACTCGCATATACATAAATTGCCTTACCCGCTTAGCTTATACCACATCAATCATTCTCATGTTTGCATCAAAGGCTTGCATTTTCAACGTAACCGTCTCCCCGATGCTGCCATAGTCTATATTGTGTAATTCCCGATTTTTG
>CAYJOY010000247.1:0-3779 GCA_964371885.1 uncultured Lentimicrobiaceae bacterium
AAGCGTTGAGGTAGCGTAGTTTACCTCATGGTTTTGCTCAATACCTCCTACTATTTCCACATTTTTAATAGGAGTGTAGGTGTTTATTATTCTGGTAGATAAATAGCTGGCAGTGTTCTCGGTTTCGGCAATCCCTTTCAATTCTTTATATTCGTTGTCGATATAATTGGTGTAATTAGAGCTTAGCACTAAAAGATTTTTTTTCTTTTTAGTTTGATAAGATATTTTTCCACCAAAAGAGATGGTGTGCGATAGGGGGTGCCCAGTATTTAAGCTTCCTTCAAGATTAAATGTTTCGTGGCGGAAGTATCGACCGTTTACCGATATTTTCACAAGATCGATAGGTTTGTAATCGAGTTTTAGTTCTCCGCCGTAGTCGGTATATTTAGCTGCGTAAGGTCCATCTTCAATTTCGTATCCATCTGAAGAATTACGGAATGCGCTGGCTCTAGCGGTAAACTTTTTGAAGTTAGTACCCACATTGATGCGTGTTCGCCAGGTGTTATAATTTTCCCAACTTGCGGCGGCGCTAGTTTCTATTTTATGTGTAGGCTCTTTGGTAATAATATTAATTACGGCACCCACTGCGTTAGAACCGTATAGTGCCGATGCCGCTCCGTTAATCATTTCTACCCTTTCAATATTGCCGATGTCAATCTGATCTAAGTTAACATTGCCGCCGGCTCCCTCAGAAACCATACGCTCTCCGTCTACAAGAAACAAAATGTATCGACTGTTCAATCCTCTAATTCTCAGATTGTTACCCATTGCATTAGGGGTGCTTACAATACCAGGTATGTTGTCGAGGAGTGCCTCCATAGGAGAGGTTACCCCAGATTTTTTCAGGTCGGCTGCCTTAATAACAATCGTTTGCACAGGCGCTTCCGATAATTTTCGCTCTGTTCGTGTTCCTGTAACTACAATCTCGTCCATTCTAAAATTTCTCTCTTTTAAAGAAAAATTTATGATAGTATCTTTTGTTAAATTAATTTCTAATTGTTCAATAGCGTACGTAGGGAAATACATTGTGCTAAGTGTTTGCTTACCAGCAGGCAAATTTTCAATAGTGTAATACCCGTCGTAGTTAGTTTGTCCGCCCACCTTGGTGTTAGTTACGTATACGCCCGCCATCGGTTTTTTAGAGATACTGTCAACAATTCTTCCAGTAACAGTAAAGGTGTGCTCTTGCGCCAATGCAGCAACAGTAATAAATAATAAACAGATAGCAATAACAAATCTCATCAAAGTGGTTTTTTAATCGGCGGCAAAAATATGGTAGACTCAGGAGTTCGACAATCCCATTTTTAAGCTATAAAGTAGAGCTTAATCCCATAAAAGAGTGATTTTGATAAAAAAACAGCTTCTTTTTTCTTTTTATTTCATTGTTAATATGTTTGATAAACAGTTATTTATAGGAAAAAATTAGTGTGAAAATATCTTTTCTTTGTTTTTCTTTCATTTTGGCATATTTTTTGCAATAGAGTTGATAGAGTAGTTTGCTTTGAGATAGGCGAGAAAGAGATGTGATAGATGATGAGGTAGACTGCGATTTTAAGGGAAATACTTATTTGTATTTATCTAGGTAAAACAATTTTTAAGGTTTCCTTGCAACAATAATAAACTAAAAAAAGAGAACGTTAACCAATAATTTAGGGGACTTCTAATAATCCCCTTTCGATTAAAAAAAATTAATAACTATATCAAAATTATTTACAATGAAACTTAATATCAAACCATTAGCAGACAGAGTTGTTGTTCTGCCAGCAGAAGCTGAGGTAAAAACGGTTGGTGGCATCATTATTCCCGACACCGCAAAAGAGAAACCACAAAAAGGGACAGTAGTAGCTGTAGGTCCAGGAAAAAAAGATGAACCTATGACTGTAAAAGAGGGCGATCTTGTTCTTTATGGAAAATATTCGGGAACAGAAATTCAATTAGATGGCGAAAATTATCTAATTATGAAAGAATCGGATATATACGCAATCATTTAATCAGAATAATTAAAAACATTAAAACATAAAAATTATGGCAAAAGAAATAATTTACGACTGGGAAGCACGCGAAGGTTTAAAAAAAGGTGTTGATGCATTAGCCAATGCAGTAAAAGTTACCTTAGGACCCAAAGGGAGAAATGTTATTATTGACAAGAAATTTGGAGCACCGCACATTACCAAAGATGGAGTAACGGTAGCCAAAGAGATAGAATTAAGCACCCCTATTGAGAATATGGGAGCTCAAATGGTAAAAGAGGTGGCCTCTAAAACCAATGACCAAGCAGGCGACGGTACTACAACCGCTACAGTATTAGCACAAGCTATCTTTAATACTGGGTTGAAAAATGTAACAGCTGGTGCGAATCCTATGGATCTGAAAAGAGGGATTGATATTGCAGTAGCAGAGGTAGTTGCCAACTTGAAAAAGCAATCGAAAGAGGTGGGCGACAACCATGAGAAAATAGAGCAGGTAGCTTCAATTTCGGCTAATAACGATATTAACGTGGGCAGAATGATTGCTGAAGCGATGGAAAAAGTGAAAAAAGAGGGTGTTATTACTATTGAAGAAGCTAAAGGAACCGAAACAGAGGTGAAAATAGTAGAAGGTATGCAATTCGATAGAGGATATATCTCACCTTATTTCATTACCGATGCTGAAAAGATGGAAGCTGTGTATGAAAATCCTTTCATAATGATTTACGATAAGAAAATTAGCAATATGAAAGAGTTTCTTCCAATTTTAGAAAAGGTAGCACAAACAGGGCGTCCATTTTTAGTAATTGCTGAAGATTTAGAGAGCGAGGCATTAGCTACATTAGTGGTAAACAGACTTCGTGGTGGTTTAAAAATAGTGGCAGTAAAAGCTCCAGGTTTTGGCGACAGAAGAAAAGAGATGTTAGAAGACATTGCTATTTTAACTGGCGGTTTAGTAATTTCTGAAGAAAAAGGGTTCAAATTAGAGGATGCTCAGTTAGAAATGTTAGGTTCTGCAGAGAAAATAACTGTAGATAAAGAAAATACAACCATTGTAAGTGGCAAAGGGGAAAAACAACAAATAGATGCACGCGTGGCACAAATTAAAACCCACATTGAGAAAACCACTTCTGATTATGACCGCGAGAAATTACAAGAGCGCTTAGCTAAGTTAGCGGGTGGCGTAGCTGTTATTTACGTAGGTGCCGCTTCGGAAGTAGAGATGAAAGAGAAGAAAGATCGTTTTGACGACGCTTTACACGCTACTCGTGCCGCTATTGAAGAGGGTATTATTCCTGGTGGCGGTGTTGCTTATTTAACAGCTATTGACGCACTTGCCAAAGTGAAAACTGAAAACGAAGATCAAAAAATTGGAGTGGAAATAGTGAAAAGAGCACTAGAAGAGCCGTTGCGCCAAATTGTTACCAATGCAGGAAAAGAGGGTTCGGTAATAGTAAACGCAGTGAGAGAAACCAAAGGAAAATTAGGGTACAATGCCCGCACCGATGCATACGAAGATATGATTAAAGCTGGAGTGATTGATCCTACAAAAGTAGCACGCGTTGCTTTAGAAAACGCTGCTTCTATTGCAGGGATGTTATTAACTACCGAATGTGTTCTAGCAGAAATTAAAGAAGATGCTCCTGCAGCAGCGATGCCTCCAATGGGTGGCGGAATGCCAGGAATGTATTAGTAGAAATCTCTATAAATTGCTTTTTCTACGTTACGCTCTTTCGCAAGCCTTGAAAAATCTAATTTATAGAGTTCCCGAATAAGTAATTTATTACAAAATCAAAAAAAGAAGAGATATGG
>CAYJOY010000248.1:0-3778 GCA_964371885.1 uncultured Lentimicrobiaceae bacterium
TAGTGGAATTGACTCTTACGGAAGAACGATAGTTTTGAACAAAGAGCCCATCCGAATTGTCTCTTTTTCACCTAGTATTACCGAAATTGTTTATTTACTTAATGGCGAAGAGAAGTTGGTGGGCATTACCAACTTCTGCAATTATCCAGAAGCAACGCAAGGAGTTGAAAAGGTGGGCTATATACAACCCATAAACTTCGAAAAGGTAATATCTCTAAATCCAGATCTTATATTAATAGGCTCAATTGTAAGCAGAGACGACATTGATAAAATGGAAAAATTAGGCATTCCCGTTATCGCTATTCAAGAAGAGGCATCTATAGAAGGGTTATATCAATCAATAATAACAATTGGGGCCATTCTCAATTGCGATAGCATAGCTAAAACAAAAAGTAACGAGCTGAGGGCAACGCTAGCAGCGCTCCCACAACAAGAAAAAAGGGAAAGCGTTTATTATGTGGTTGGGTATGGAAATGGGGGCGATTTTACAGCCCCTGAAAAGAGTATGATTCACGAAATTATTGAACACGCCGGGGGAAGAAATGTTGGAGAAAAATTAGGGAATTGGCAAATAAGCAGGGAATTTTTATTTGAAAACGACCCCGACTATATCTTTATTCGTAAAGAAGATTACCCCCATTTTATTAAAACAGCACCTTACAACGAACTTACTGCTGTGAAAGAAGGGCGAACCTATCCTATAGAATCGGGATGGATTGACATTGTTTCCCCTCGTAATTTTTTAGCTATCGATTTTATTGCTAACAAATTAAAAGAAACTGACACATCACAATAAACCTTTTAAACATCCATTTTCTGCTAAAAAAAATGGCATTTATATTCTAAGTGAGATTTCGAAGCCCTCGTTTTTCTTTACCTCATGCTGCTACCGAAAAAATACGACAACAAATGGAGGTAGAAGAGGAGGTAGTTGCTGCCATTGCTTGGCGCGACGACGCTATTATGGAAAAAGAGGAGATGATAATGGAGAAAAATATGGAGATAGGAAAGAAACAGCTGGTAATAGAGGAAAAGGAGCAGGTTATATTCCTCGCCATTCAGCAGTTGGTAAGTTTGGGGGTAAAACCATCCAAAATTGCCTCTACACTAGCTATTTCTGAAAAGGAAGTAGTGAAAGTAATACGACTAAAGAGAGGATGGCTAGGATGGGGAGGAGAAGAAGACTTCTATTGGTAAATAGTAGAATGGGAGTTCGGAGACAGGGTGCTCATTAAATGCTTGCAAACGCATAGCATCTTTTTCGGTGGTAATAATAATTGTATTATTGTGTAGATATTGTGAATAGAGAGCTAGTAATGAGTCCATATCTTGGGGCTTATAGTTGTAATGGTCTGGATAGTAACATGGTATTACTTTTGGATAAATTAACGCTAAGTGAGCAAAAAGCGGTTTCGGATTAGCAATTCCCGACAGTAAAATTACGGTCGTGTTATTCGGCTCTAATAGAGGTTGCTGTTTTGGGAATACACTACACAGTTCGCCATATTTAATGGAGGAAAATAGGAGTTGCTGCACTGGTTCAACTTTCAATAACGTTGCAATTTCCTGTTTTTGACTTTCTATAATATCTAATGGCGATTTTGAGACAATGATTGTATCGGCATATTTTGCTGCTCTCCTACCCTCACGGAGGTTACCTGCTGGAAATGGAAAATCGTTGCAATAAAGTCGCTCAAACTCGGTAATTAACCAGTATTCATCGCATTGTATTTGTAAGTGCTGAAAACAATCGTCAAGTATAACGCACGATATTTCTGGATTCTTCTTCATTAAATACTCCATCCCCTCACATCTTTTTTCTGCTACTATTACATCTATTAGAGGAAACTTGGTAAAGTACTGCATGGGCTCATCTCCTATTAATTGCGAAGTAACCACTGCATGCTCGCTTGCCAAAATCACCCCGTTCGACTTCCTGCCATATCCTCTGCTCAATACCGCCACCTTGTATTGCTGCGACATTTCTTTAATCAAAAATTCTACATGCGGTGTTTTTCCTGTGCCTCCCACTCGTAAATTCCCTACTCCAATGGTTTTAACAGGATATTTCTTCGAGGAAAATAGCCCCTTTCGATATGCCCATCTTCGCACAAAAACAACAAAAGCATACAGTAACGATAAAGGGTAAAGCAACAACCGCCAACGCATACTTATTCCCCTTTTTTTATTTCTGTAGCTTTGTTTTCGGCCTCTTTCTTATCGAGAAGTTCGTCGTAGCGCTGAATTATTTTCGTTACCAAACGGTGTCTAACTACGTCGCTAGTATCCATATATACAAAATCAATTCCTTTAATCCCTTTTAGTATTTTAGTTGCTTGTACCAAGCCCGATTTCTGATGTCTGGGTAAATCTATTTGGCTTACATCGCCCGTTATGAAAAACTTGGCATTCTTTCCCATACGGGTGAGGAACATTTTTATTTGGCTTTCGGTCGCATTCTGGGCTTCATCCAAAATTACAAATGCATTGTCAAGTGTACGCCCTCTCATAAAAGCGAGGGGGGCAATCTCTATGGTTTTCTCTTCAACGTAACTCAATAATTTCTGCATCGGCATCATATCCCACAAGGCGTCGTATAGTGGTTGTAAGTAGGGGTCGAGTTTATCTTTTAAGTCGCCAGGTAAAAATCCTAGATTTTCGCCAGCTTCTACAGCAGGCCGTGTTAGTATTATCCTTCTAATCTGCTTACTTTTCAGTGCCTGCACCGCTAATGCTACTGCTGTGTAGGTTTTTCCTGTTCCCGCGGGGCCTATAGCAAAAATCATATCATTTTTTTGTGCCGTTGCCACCATCTTCTTCTGGTTGGGGGTTATCGCTTTAATGACTCTCCCATCACGACCATACACAATCACCTCCTGATTACCATCCCCTTTGTCTAACAAATGAAAAGTGGCATTATCGGTAGAAATGATATTTAAAATATCAGTCTCACTCAATTGATTATACTTTTCATAATGGTCTACTAGTGCCTGAAAGCGAGTTATAAAATGCTCTAACTCCGATTCTTCGCCCACAATTTTCAGCACATCGCCTCTAGCTGTTAGTTTTATTTTTGGAAAAATATGCGATAATAGGTCTAAGTTTACTTCATTGTTACCATATACACCCAACATTAAGGTAGTATCTAGTGTTATTAATTTCTCCATATTAATATGTTACAGAATATTTTAGCGGATCAATAGGGTAGTTATTGCTCCATATTTCAAAATGCAGGTGTGTCCCTTTCTCTTTACTTCCTGTGCTTCCCATTTTTGCAATAGGAGCACCTGCTAGCACCTCATCGCCTTGTTTTACCAATAACGACTGGTTTCTTTGGTAGAAAGAGAGCACCCCGTTTTTATGTTGTATTATCACTGTGTTACCATCGGCAATTGAAAAGCCAGCAAAAACTACTGTTCCCTCTGCAATGGCTGTTATAAGGGTATTTTCCTCATTGGCAATATCAATTCCTAAGTGAGAACTCGGTTCGTAAGTGGCTATTACCTTCCCCACGGTGGGAGGCGATATTGTAAGTGCTTGTGTTTCTTCTTGCTGAATAATAGGAATAGTTTGTTGTGCGCTACGATTTACTATTTCCATCTCTATTTGCTCTGACTTCTTTTGCACCCAAGAATGAGCTTCCGTTTGTGCTGCAGTGGCAATCTCTACCTCGGTATCTATTAACTCTTGTTGGGCTGTATCATCATTCAAATAGTCTACCGTTTCATTAATTACTTGATAAATATTATCGAGATAAATTTGATTTTGAAGCGCATCC
>CAYJOY010000249.1:0-2882 GCA_964371885.1 uncultured Lentimicrobiaceae bacterium
TGCCCACTATTTTGCAATCAATACTTTTTATAATGTATACGACTATGCATCTGTAGGGGTTGAATATCTATTTGGACAACGCGTAAATAACAATGGGGAAAAAGGGAATGCCAATAGAATTAATTTGCTGCTACTGTACTCTTTCTAAAATTTATTGGCAGAAATAAATCCTTTTAACATTACAACATCCTTTCCCATATAGATGATGGTATAATGCGCATAAAGTGCGATAAGATGCGATACCTCCAATCTACATAAATATTTCTTTTCTTCGAAAGCAACCCTTTGGCAATAATTCGAGTAGCTCTTTCGAGCGAAATAGTCATAGGGTAAGTGTGATCTTTAATAAAGTCTGTATCTACAAAACCAGGTATAATAGTGCTAAAATGGATGTTCATTTTCTCCTTGTGCGACCATTGTGCCAAGCTTTGTAAGTAAAGTCGTTGGTATCCTTTCGATGCAGAGTAGGAGGGGGCTCCCGTTAAACCTCGTACCCCAGCAACTGAGGAGATAACAGCAATATGCCCACGTTTTAACTTCCTAAAATAGGTAAAGAAATACGCGGCAATAGCCGTAAATCCGCTAATATTTGTAGCGTTAGTAATTTCCTCTATTTCAGGGTTTAATTCTAGATTCACCTTTCCAAACCCCGATGAGTATAACACCATGTCTACCCCTCCTAATCTTTCAATAAGCGTTGCTAAAATGGAAAGAACATCCTCGTTCATCACGTCCATTTCATTATAAATAATGGTTGGGTAATGTGAGGCTATCTCCTTTAAAAGTTCCACTCTTCTTCCTGTAATTGCCACCGAATGACCCTGCTTTGCCAACAACTCAGCAACACTGCGTCCTATGCCTGAAGTACCTCCAATAATGATTATTTTCATTGTAATCTGTTTTTTATGTATTGATTGTAATGTAAGAGAGTTAATGAGATATTAAACCAAAATATTTTCGAGAATAATCTTAATGCCTATCCCCATAATAATCAGGCTCCCTATTATGGTTGAAGTTTTTGAGCTGAATTTTTTCGAAAAGAGCTTCCCAATCCTAAATGCGGAAAAAGAAATAAGGGTAACAACAATTCCTATTATAATAACAGAAGTCATCATGTTATACTCAAGTAATGAGAATGTTAATCCAACAGCAAAAACATCTATACTTGTGGCTACTGCCAGAAAAAGCAATCGTTTCCAACCAATATCAACAATGCATTCCTCTTTATCTCCAAAAGCCTCATACATCATTTTTATTCCAATAATCATGAGAATGGTGGCAGCCATCCAAAAGTCATATTCTAGAATGCTTTCATGTAATAAGGAGCAGGTAAAATAGCCAATAATAGGCATAAAAATGTGAAATAGACCGAAAGTAGCTGCTATTTTCCATTGCTTTTGTAACGATAAATTAGGATGGCATGCAGCTATTGAAATAGATACTGCAAAACTATCCATAGAGAGGGCAATGGCCAAAATAATAAGTTCGAGATAGGGCATAGTTTTCGTCGTTTTACAAGGTTTTCAAAAGGAAATTATGGAAGCTAGGTCATTTTTTTGTTTAGTAAAGGATACTTCTGAATAGCGATGAGTAAGATAGCAGAAGGCTAATTCTTCGCATAAAAGAGTGAAATATAGAGTATTTCTACACATAATTGTTTTGGTTTTAAATAAAAGTCGTAACTATTGATTTCGAAAAACATTGATTGAAGAACGACTTGCAAAAATAAACTTTTTTTTTTTTATTACTACATTGTTTTTGATGCAATAAAATAGTTTGAGAAGTGAACGTGTACCTAATAAAAATGCAAGCAATTAGTAAATGAGGTTTTGCTGTTAAAAGTGCGCAAATCTTCCTTTTTTTGATGATTTTTTTTGTCTTTTACAAAAAAAATCATCAAAAAAAGTTTTAACAATTCTTACTGCTATAATATGGCGTTGGTTTTTATTAAGATACCAAGCATTTATAAGTAGTAAATAATTTAGTAGTTTCGCAAAAATCAATCTATATTAAAAACATTGTTAACTATTTGTGTTTCAAGTTTTTTTTGTTTTCTTTTTAAACATTAATTTGACAGTGCACTTATTGATGAGAATGTCTTTATATATCCATTGTAAAATTATTGAGATGCTATTTTTAATAAAAAAACGTTATTGCTTTAATAAACAACACACTGTCTACTATTTCGATAGTATTAATATTCGCGTTATATTATATATACAATATATTTGCAAAAAATTATCAATATAGTGTACAGAGGTTAGAATAACCAATAAATACACCAAAAAGAACAAATTTAAGATAAAAATAATAAAAAAAACTTTAAATCTTAAACTATGAGAAAATTATTATTAATAACTCTTTTTTATACTTTTATTTCACTCTCTGGTCAAACAATTACTTGGAATGGCACAGACTTTTCAACCAGTTTATCGGGAGAAGGAACAGAAGCTAGCCCACACTTAATAAGCACTCCCGCCGATTTAGCCTATTTATTTGAACAAACTTTAATAGAAGAGGCTACTTACGGAAAGTATTACCAACTAACAGCTAATTTAGATTTTAATTCGCTTCCAGCATGGAATGAGTTGGTGGATACTTTGTATACCGAGACTGTGAATAACGCCCTCACACGAAGGAGCATGTTTTCGGGCTACTTAGATGGTAATGGGAAAACTATTTACAACCTCCACGATATGCTATTTGGCTACATAAGAGGTGATGACTTTTTTACAGCCACAGTTGCCAATTTATCGTTTGAAGGAGATGATGTTGCGGTTGAAAACAATCCCAACGATAGAATTTTTGGTTTGTTAACTTCTGGTTTGCTCGATTACTCGAAAGTAGAAAATGTTCATAGCGGCGTAAACTTAAACTCACTT
>CAYJOY010000249.1:2892-3778 GCA_964371885.1 uncultured Lentimicrobiaceae bacterium
TATCCTTTGGGAGCAGATGAAGATTTGATAGGAATGTCGGCATTAGGTGGATTAGTAGGGGTAGTGGCGCCCACCTATAATGGACGCGTTGAAATTACCAATACCTACACTAAAGGGAACATCACAGCCATCGATTCTCGTGTGGGCGGGGTGGTAGGAGCTGCTTTTTTGGTGGGTACTTCTCACCTTACCTTTCAAATTAATCAAACATTCAACTATGGCCATGTAACAGGTACAAGCTATGTAGGAGGGATTTTAGGAACTGCATTTGCTGCGGGATCAAACTCAAATAGTATTGGAATAAACGAATGCTATAATGCGGGAAACATAACTGGAAATCAATATGTTGGAGGAATAATAGGCTATTTAGCAGCATCATATAAGGGGGAATATGGTAACGAACAGGTGGAATTTCCAGGAGGGATTGTAACTCTTTCCTCATCATACAATGTTGGAAATATAGGCAAACGCTCCGATAATGCGAGCAGAATAGGCGGGTTAGTCGGATCGGCAGAAATGGACTTAACATTTTCTAACTCAGTGGTTCAGATAAAAAATTGTTATGTGTCATCTTTTATTAACGCACCTAATTATACCCCCTCCCTTGAAAATCCTGAGTTAGACAAATACATTGGTTCAATAGCAGGTTATGTTACCCCTGCTAACTTAGTGCAATATACACTTAGGTCTAGTAAGGACGGTATATCGTTTGAGAACTGCTATTATAATGCACAGTTATCTCCATTTAAAGGGATTAACAATTCAACCTCCCCAACTTCAGGTATTACACAAATTGCTGTGCAAATGTCAATGTTAGGTTCAGCATTGTGGGATGACATAGGTGATGACTTTGAGTCTAATTCTGGATACTTTCCTCAATTAAAAG
>CAYJOY010000250.1:0-3776 GCA_964371885.1 uncultured Lentimicrobiaceae bacterium
CATCAAAAAATCGAGATAATTATGGCAAAGAAAACCCCTGGAATTAATACCGGCTCAATGGCAGACATTTCGTTCCTGCTCTTGACGTTCTTCCTATTGACCTCTTCGATCAATACAGAACAAGGTATTCCAAGACGTTTGCCACCTCCTAAGGATGACACTAAAGAATTAGAAGTTCCTATTAAGAAAAGAAATATCTTAAATATTATAGTGAACTTTAACGACGAAATTCGTGTAAATGGAGAGAATATCAACATTAATATGTTGACGAGCCGAGCAAAAGATTTCTTGGAAAACCCAATGAATAACCCTTCACTTCCCGAAAAAGAAATTAAACAAATCCTTAATTTAGGACCATACCCTGTATCGAAAGGGGTAATTTCTCTTACCAACGACCAAAGTACAAGTTACGAAATGTATGTACTTGTTCAAAATGAGTTAGAGCGTGCTGTTAACGAGCTTCGTGATAAAGCAGCGCAAGCTAATTTCGGGAAAAAATACGACAACCTAGATACAGCATTACAAAGAGCTGTAAGATTAGCAGTACCTATGAATATTTCAGAAGCTCCTCCTATGGATATGACCCAAGGAGCGGCACCTGCACCAGCACAATAAAAGAAAGGAGATAATATGGCACGTTTTAGAAAAGATGGAAAAAAAGAATTACCAGAAATTAATACTGGTTCAATGTCGGACATTATCTTCATGTTCTTATTCTTCTTCATGGTAATTACCAATATGCGCGAAACTGAAGTGAAAGTAGTGGCGAAGTTACCTACTGTAACAGAAGTTCAAAAGCTAGAGAAAAAATCGCTAGTGGCTACTATTTATATTGGTATACCAAAACTTGAAACCGAGAATACATTACCTCCAGGAAAGGTTTCTGTTCAGTTGAATGACCAAACCATTAAACAACAAGATTTAGAAGCTGATGTGCGCGACTTTATTGGCCGCGAAAAAGAGGCTCGTACTGGTAACGAAAAAAATATGCTTACCTTTTCTCTTAAAGTAGATAACAGCATTGAAATGCGTTATGTAAACACAATTAAAGCAGAGTTGCGTAAAAACTATGCCCTCAAACTTAATTATGCTACTATGAAGAAATCAGAAAGAAAGTAATATCTTTTTTGTATATATTTTTAATAAGCGAAACCCTCAAAGTTTCGCTTATTTTTTTTACCTTTGCCACGCCAAACAATATAATATTTTTGCTCTTATGACTATTCACGACGCCTTAAAAAAATATTGGAACTACGACCAGTTTCGCCCTCTACAAGAAGATATAATTCGCTCGGTTTTATCGGGTAACGACACCTTAGCCTTGCTCCCTACTGGTGGAGGTAAGTCTATTTGTTTTCAAGTGCCAGCCATTGTGCAGGAGGGAATATGTATTGTTATATCGCCCCTCATTGCCCTTATGAAAGATCAAGTGGAGAACCTGAAAAAAAGGGGCGTTATGAGCGAGGCGCTCTATACCGGACAAACCAAAGAGGAGGTAGATCGTATCCTTTCGAATTGCCTCTACGATAAAACGATGAAACTCTTATACGTATCGCCAGAAAGGCTTAAATCGAAGCATTTTTTAGATGTTTTAAAGCAGTTGCCAGTATCGATGATAGCAGTAGATGAGGCTCACTGTGTATCGCAATGGGGCTACGATTTTCGCCCTCCCTATTTCGCCCCCTCTTTCCCAACGTGCCGGTTTTGGCTCTTACAGCTACAGCAACACCAGAAGTGGTAACCGATATTCAAAAAAGGCTCCACTTTAAAAAAGAGAACCTCTTCCAAAAAAGTTTTAAGAGAGATAACCTTACCTATTTTGTTTTAAAAGAGGAGGATAAGTTTAATAGATTGATAAGGATTGTAGAGAAGAATCGAGGAACAGGTATTGTGTATGTACGGAGTAGAAAGAAGACCAAAGAGATTGCAGAACATCTTCAGCGTTTCAAGGTTTCTGCCCAGTTTTACCATGCGGGGCTTGAACCTGAAGAGCGAACCAAGCGGCAAGAGGCATGGATGAATAACAGCATACGTGTAATTGTCTCTACCAATGCTTTTGGGATGGGAATAGACAAGCCCGACGTACGTTGGGTGGTACATTGGGATATTCCCGATACATTAGAAGCCTACTTTCAGGAGGCAGGGCGTGGTGGGCGCGACTTGTTGCCCTCTATAGCCATTCTCCTATTCGACGATGATGATTTGAAGACGCTACAAAAGAATTTCGAAACCTCTTTTCCCCCGCTCGCCACATTGCGCAACGAGTACAATAGCATTGCAAATTACTACGGCGTTGCGTTAGAAGAAGGGGAGGGGTACAACACCCTATTTCACCCATTTTCATTATCCAAAACTCTACAATTAGACCCTTTTACCCTCTATGCTCACCTCTCATTGTTCGAAAAAGCAGGGCTACTTATGGTAACTGGTGATATGAGAAAAAGATCGATTCTGAAAATGATAATGTCAAGCGATCAACTTTACCTTTTCTATAAGAAAAATCCTGATAAAGAAGAGTTTATTAAAAATATACTCCGCTCTTACGGAGGTCTTTTCTCAGACTATGTAGTGATATATGAAGAGGTGTTAGCAGAAAAGACAGACTTGAATCTGCAAGAGGTAATAGAACATTTAAAAATATTGCATCAACAAAAAGTGTTATCATATATCCCTAAAGATAATGAGGAGCGAATTATTTTTTTACAAGACCGTATTGATGAACACTATCTCTACTTTTCGCCCGAGGTGTATAAGAATAGAAAACAGGTGGCCAAAAATAGATTACAAGCGGTTCTTAAATTTGTAGATAATAAAAATTTTTGCCGGAGCCGCGTTTTGTTAGCCTATTTTGGAGAGAAGAAAAGTGCCCCATGTGGCACTTGCGATGTGTGCATATTACAACAGCGAAAACAGGTGAGAGCCGCCGAGTTACAACAGATTCAACAGGCGGTGAATGAACTTTCGCACCTCCCACCGCACGAAATAGTAAACCAGCTCTCGTCGCAATACGACGAGGAGAAAGTAATAGCACTATTGCGAAAACAGATGGAGTAATATCGCCTAGACCTCTTATTCCACCACCCAATCATCGGTAATAGTGCGGGTGGCGTCATCAAAATTAACGCCCACTTTTATCACTTTTTGATTGTCGAGTTTGAAAGGGGCGTCGTACCCTTTTTGGTTAATTTGGTCTAAGGCATCTTGGGCGGTGCAGTTGAGTTTAAACTCGAACAAGTACAAGTGATCGGGTGTCCGAATTAACATATCGATGCGCCCAGTGGCTGTTTTATGCTCAGCCTGCACATATTGTCCTAGTAACACGGTAAAAATGTAGAAGATAGTTTGATAATGTTTTTCCGACTTATTGTTGAGATCGTAAGGGATAGAGGCAAAGAAAGTTTGAAGACGAATTAAAAATGATTTAATGTCGCCTTTAAGTATATCTTGCATAAAAGTAATGATAGAGAAGGTGGCATCGTACTTCATTTGCGGAAGAATGCGTGGCAAGAGCGATTTAACCAGCCCGATACGAACCTCTTCGTTAGGAATGCTAATGGTATAAAGTTTTAACTTTTTATCGTACGATTTTATAGTGAGATAACCGCTGTGGTAAAAGGTAGGAATAAGGTCTAAATTGTCGGTTATGGGTGCATTAAAGCTCTCAGAATCCAACAATTGGTTTTCCAATTCATTTATTTTAATACTTCTATCCTGAAGAATGTCGAGTAAAAAAGTGGGGGTGCCGCTACTAAACCAGTAGTTGTCGTATTTTTTTG
>CAYJOY010000251.1:0-3757 GCA_964371885.1 uncultured Lentimicrobiaceae bacterium
CTTCATACGATTCGTAGGTTAAGTATGCGTCGGTATTAAAATAACCCTCTGGCGATGGCTCTGTGTTCCAGTTTACATATCCTAAGTCGGCAAGTATCCCTTCATTAACACGGTCGGTACGCCACATGGCATAGTTAGTAGCTTGTAACCAATTAACGCCTACTACAGGATAATAGTTGTAGGCAGGATAACGGAAGTAGTACTCTACTTGCGTTTCTGCAAATCCTAATCTTTTGCGCCATACGTTTTCATCAGGCTCGGCATTATCAACTACTACTTTAAGGTCGGCAGGTATAAAAACGCGCTCTAACCAATATAAATATTCACGATAATCGACATTACTAACTTCAGTCTCATCCATATAGAACGAAGCTACCGTTACTGTACGTGGTATATTGGTCCAATCTTTCATTACATCTTCTTCTACACGCCCCATGGTAAAGGTACCACCTTCAATCAACACTAAGTTAGGCCCTGTTTCTTGCTCAGTAAACGGTGCTACTTCAAAGCCTCCATTTTTCGCAGTATTGTATTCCCATCCTGTGGTTTTCGAATACTGTTTGTTACATGAAGTTAAGAAAACAGTCGCTAAAATAATGAAGCTAATTGTTGTAATTCTATTCATAATTGTTATAAAGTTTTATTTTTTTCGTTTTAAAGTTTTTTTATCTATTAATAGTGAGGGCAGTCTAATTCTTTAATAACCCTACGTTTTTCTGGGCATGGTAATAAGAATTGAAGCGATATTTCGTGAGCTCCTCCGGTATTACCCGATAATTTAGAAGCTGTAATGTCGTAAGAATAACCTATGCGCATAAAGTCGTATTCAACACCCGCCGAGAATATTACAGCATCTATATTGGTGAGTGTGTGTCTTAACCATAAACCTACAGTAAATGGGTAGAAACACAAATAGAATCCTTCGTTAAAGTAGTGAAAGTTTAACTGATTTTGATAGATGACATTAGGGCTAATTGAGATATCGCCAAAATTAAGTTCTTTTTTACTTTTACGTTTAAGGTAGAATTTTGCCCCTACGTGCGCTGTCCATTTAACAGGTACACGGTATGTTTCGCTCACAAACCCAACGTACATTGGTACTATATGACTAGCCGACATACCAAAATAGAAGTTTTTGGTGTAACCTAAGAAACCAGCTCCCATGTCGAACCCAGGTTTAGTAAGGTCGGCGGGTGGTAACTCTTGGGTTTGGTACACAAAACCATATTTTGGATCGATCATGTCGCCAAAAGTAAGCTGCGACCAATCTAGTGAGGTTTGGTAGTAACCAGCTTGCAATGCTAAACGGATATTGAACTTGCGCGAAACTTTAATTTTAAAAGAGTAAATTAAACTTGCGGAGTAAGTGTTTAACGTTCCACGTCCTGCCCTATCGCCAAATAGGATAACGCCTAATCCACCCGACAATTTGTCGAAATGTTGGTCGTATGATGCAGAAAATGATTTAAAGTTACCTGCAATTTGCGGCCATTGATCACGGTAATTTAAAGTGATACGGGGGCAAACATTAGTACCAGCCATGGCAGGATTGAGATACAAAGGATTGGCGTAAAACTGCGAAAAATGAGCATCTTGCCCCTTCACAGAACCTATCCCACATGTAAGCAGTACTAAAATCAAAAAAGTAGCGATTGGTCTATACATAATATTTATTAATAATCTCGGCAAAAGTAGTATTTATTTTTAATTTTTTCTCTTTTTTTTTCTATTGTAAATATTTTTTTTCTCCTTTTTGCGTTAAAAATTGGTAATTAGAAATACTTAACATCAAACTAAAGACACATGTATCATTATAAATCTTGGGTAATATTTTCATTTTTTTTTCTCTTTATTCTTTATAATCTTGATATTCAGGCACAAGAAATTTCAAAAGATGTGAAAATAAATTGGCATCCACTCACAGAAATTGAAATTGATGACCAGGAATCTTATTTCAATTTTTCTTTCAACAATAGAATTTTAAACGATCCTACCTCAGAATTACCTTTCTATTTTGAGGCTTTTCCTGTTCATAACTTATATAATGATTTTACCTACCAAATATCTGCCTTAAAAACGGCACCATTAACATCGCAAGAGCAACAAGCAATTCCCAAGAATGTGAAAGTTGCAGAATTGGCCATTTCATTGCATGGTGTCTCCTCGCGCGGAGAGCCTTTTGCTAACCTTTCGTTCATCCCTATCATTAATAATGGCGGTCGTTTAGAGAAGGTACTTTCGTTTACAATTACATTTTCAGGAGCCGGAGCTCCCAAAATCTCTCATAAAAAATCATCGTCTACCCATTCCATTTTTTCATCAGGAACTTGGTACGCAGTTTCGGTTACGCAAAGTGGTATTCATAAAATAACCTATAGCGATTTCGTAAACTTAGGGCTTCCATCCCAAGGTCTTCGTTCTAACACTATTGCAGTTTTTGGAAATGGTGGCGCCATGTTGTCCGAAGCAAATGATCAGATTTCATACGATAATCCACAAGAAAATCCCATTCAAATAGTAGATGGCGGCGACGGTACCTTCGACCAAGGCGATTACCTCTTATTCTATGCCCAAGGTCCCCACTCGTGGGTCTCTTCTGGATATGATAATTTCGAACACCAATACAATATATATAATACCAAAACTCATTATTATATAACTACTGATCCAAGTATTGGAGATAAGAAAAGGGTAATTACTGATAATACTGCCTCACAATCTAACCAACAGACATCAACAGCGCTATATCTCTCTTTTTTCGAGAAAGACGAAATTAATACTATTGAAGCGGGTCGCGAGTGGTTTTTTCTCCCTTTTGATGGGATTAATACCATCGAACATCAGTTTAAGCTTCCAGGTATTCCTGTCGAACCCATAAATCTCCGCTTTCGTGCCGCTGTCGATACCCGCTTATCATCTTCATTATCGGTTAAAGTAAACGATGCTACACCTACAAGTATATCGCTAATAGGAAATACAAGTGGTTATTTAAAAGTAACAGAATCGTCAAGAGATTTTACCGTTAACACTACTAATGTAACAGTTGAATTAGATTACAACAAACCCTCTTCTTCTGCCTCTGCGTTAGGTTATCTCGACTGGATTGAATTGCAAGCCTACTTACGCCTTAATATGGGGGTGCCACAGTTTGAATTTATGGACCCCAATACTGTAGGGGCAGGCAACATAACTACTTTTACGGTCACCAATGCTAATAGTGAAACAAATATTTGGGACATTACCCAGCATATTAATCCAAGTAAATTGCCTACGCAACTATCAGGCTCACAGGTGCAGTTTGCAACACCCACCGATTCGTTGAAAAAGTTTATCGCATTTTCTCCCTCAGCTGCCTATGCTGTAACTACAGTGGGGAGGGTAAACAATCAAAATATTATTGCAGAAAGTATGGTAGATTATATCATGATTGCACATCCCGATTTTGTGGAAGAGGCCAATAAATTAGCGGAGTATAGACGAACCAACGATGGGTTAACGGTGAAAGTAGTTACGCCAGAACAAGTTTATCAACAATTCTCTTCAGGTTCGGTAGAGCCAACAGCTATAAGAAATTATATGAGAAGCATTTATAGAGCTAGCGATATGAGGTATCCTCAGTATTTACTCCTTTTTGGGAGAGCAACCTTCGATTATAGGGAAATAATGGAAAACAATAGATTGTTTGTCCCTAATTATCAAGCTCCCAATACAGTAATTGCAGAATTAGACCTGCGTTCTTGTGATGATTATTTTGCAT
>CAYJOY010000252.1:0-1833 GCA_964371885.1 uncultured Lentimicrobiaceae bacterium
ACTGTTGAAAAATAGAAAATGTAAACAACTATCGAAAAAATTAACAAAAACAGAACAAGAATATATTAAAAAGCTAACAGTAAGCTACTTGCAATCTAAATCTATAGCAATATGAGTGCCATACCCCCTTTTTTGAAACCTAACGATACCATCGCTATTATTGCCCCCGCTAGAAGTATATCGAGAGAAGAGGTGGCATTTGCCAAGTCGTTCTTCGAAGCGGCTGGTTTTCATGTGGTTTTTGGAGCCCATCTCTTTAGTATAGAACACCAATATGCCGGGACAGACGCCGCACGCGCCGCCGATTTACAATGGGCATTAGACAATAACGAAGTAAAAGCGGTAATTTGTGCCCGTGGCGGATATGGAACCATGAGGATAATAGACCAAATAGACTTTTCTCAGTTTCTGAAAAACCCCAAATGGGTGTGCGGATTTAGCGATGTAACGGTCCTCCATTCCCATATTCATCATGTATGCAACGTGCAAACATTGCATTGCACTATGCCCATTACTATGGAAAATGGCGCGGAAATGAATAGGGAACAGATGGTTAAACATCTCAAAGGGGAATCTTTAACCTATTCTATACCAGCACATCCAAACAATAGGTTAGGAACAGAAGAAGCAGAGGTTGTAGGGGGCAACTTATCGATACTCTATGCCTTGGCAGGATCGAGTTCGGAAATTGATACCAAAGGGAAAATATTATTAATAGAGGAGGTAGACGAATATCTCTATCATATTGATAGAATGTTGCTACAAATGAAAAGGTCGGGAAAGTTAGCCCATTTAAAAGGTTTGATTATAGGGAGCTTTACAAAGATACACGATAATGACATTCCGTTCGGGAAAACGGTAGAAGAGATAGTGCTAGATCATTGCAAAAATACCCATTTTCCCATTGCTTTTAATGTGCCAGTAGGGCACGACATAGTTAATTATTCGTTCTGTTTTGGAAGAAAAACATTGTTAAAAGTAGAAAAAGAAGGAACACGTATTGTAAATTAGAATAGAAGTATGAAACGAATTTGTCAACTTTTTTTAAGAACGCTTCGCTATGATATTGATATGGAAAACATTCCTAAGGAGAAGAAGTATGTCCTGCTGTTTGCACCCCACACCAGTTGGTCAGATTTCCTTATTGGGAAAGCGGCCTTAACGGCCATGGGGGTAAAAACGGTATTTTTAATTAAGAAAGAGGTTTTCTTCTTTCCCATGGGGCCACTCTTGCGTTGGGTAGGGGGTTATCCTGTAGATAGAACGCGGGCCACTAATGTAACGCAAAAAATAGCGCAACTCATGAATGAAAGGGAGGAAATAGCATTGTTGGTAGCCCCAGAAGGAACCCGAAAATATGCCCCTTCTTGGAAAAAGGGGTTTTATTACATTGCCCAAAAGGCAGAGGTGCCTGTGGCCTTAGCCTACCTCGATTATCAAACTAGAAAAGGGGGCATTGGTCCCGTATATTATATCACCAACGATTATCAAAGAGACCTCGCGGAGATAGAGAAGTTTTACGCTGGGATGCGTGGGCGCAGAAAAGGGAAATTTTACTTAGAAAATAAACAGAAATTATCATGATAAATGTAGCACTTTTTACTGGAGGTAACTCTGGCGAATATGAAATATCGATAAAAACAGCGAAAAATATTGAAACGTTGTTAGATAAGCAGAAGTTTACAACCTATACTATTGTAGTGAAAGGGAAAAATTGGGTATACACCCAGGCCGATGGTACAACTGTAGATTTTGATAAAAATGATGCCTCAATAACGCTCGATAATAAGAGAATAGTTTTCGATGTGGCTTTTATAGCATTGCACGGCGACC
>CAYJOY010000252.1:1843-3324 GCA_964371885.1 uncultured Lentimicrobiaceae bacterium
GCAGTCGTATTTCGAAATGATGGAACTCCCTTATACAGGGTGCGATAGCTTTGTTTCGGCGCTCACCTTCAATAAGTATTTTTGCAATATTGCGGTGCAGAACTGTGGCGTTCCCATTGCCCCATCGTTGCATTATTTTCATATAAATGAGGTGAAGATAGATGAAGTGGAAAACGTTTGTGGCTACCCCTGTTTTGTGAAACCTTGCAACTCGGGCTCGAGTGTGGGGGTAACCAAAGCACACAATGCATCAGAATTGGAAAAAGCTATTAATGAGGCGTTTCTAATAGATAATCAGGTAATAATAGAGAAAAATATAGTAGGGAGAGAGTTTACCTGCGGAGTAATAAAGAAAGATAACCAAGCATTGGCCATGGCAGTATCGGAAATTATTTCGAAAAAAGAGTTCTACGACTACGAAGCGAAGTATACCCCAGGATTTCTCGAAATGATAACACCTGCCAATATCTCTAACGAGTTAGAAAAGAAGATAAAACATTATTCAGAAATGATATATACTAAACTAGGGTGCAAAGGCGTTGTAAGACTTGATTTTATTGTAAATGACGAAGATGTGCCTTGCTTTTTAGAACTTAATAGTGTGCCAGGGCAAACGGCCATGAGCATAGTTCCCAAACAGTTGCAACATTGTAAAATAGAACTGAAAGATTTCTACGCCTCTCTTGTTTATGATGCAATAGGATAATGCAAAACACTTTTTTGAAAATTAATTAAATACAATTATAAAATTAGCCCAAAGCATTTAAAAGCATGAAAATATTAAAGACCTTTTTATTAATAATCTTATTACCAGTCCTTTCGTGGGGGCAATATACCAAAGAAGACATTTATAAGTACGTAGATACCTATAAAGATTTAGCCATTAAGAAGATGTACGAATATAAAATTCCGGCGAGCATCACTTTGGCACAAGGCGTTTTAGAAAGTGCGTGCGGTACAAGCCGATTGGCTACCTACGGCAATAACCATTTCGGAATAAAATGTCATGGGTGGTTGGGCGATACCATAAAAGTAGATGACGATGAGTTGCAAGAGTGTTTCAGAAAATATAGTAAGGTAGAAGATTCGTACAACGACCACTCGCAATTTTTAACCTCACGTTCGCGTTACGATAACCTTTTTACGCTAAATATTATGGATTATAAAGCGTGGGCCAAAGGATTAAAAGCGGCCGGTTATGCCACTAATCCAAAATATCCAGAGATCTTAATCCGCTTGGTAGAGACCTACCAAATGGCGCAGTACGATACAGTGTACCAAAATATGTCGCACGAGGCATATTTGGCAAGTTATGCAGAAAATAATAAAAGTGCTGAGGCGCAGCAAGAAACCCTTGTAAAGAATGAGGAAGTAGTTGCGCAAGAGCAACGTACAAAACCAGCGAAAAAAAATGAGGACAACATTGTAACCAGAAAATCAAAATCGGGAAAAATAACCCTTGTCTTCACAGTTAACAATCC
>CAYJOY010000252.1:3334-3755 GCA_964371885.1 uncultured Lentimicrobiaceae bacterium
CCTTTACCATACTCGAGGTGTACGAGAACAATAAAACCTTATTTGTAATTGCACAAGCTGGCGATACCTATAAGAAAATAGCGAAAGCGGTTCAGTTATCGGAGAGAAATTTATTGAAATACAACGATTTAGAGTCTTTTGAAGAGTTGAAAGAGGGGCAAGTTGTATATATTGAGAAGAAAAGAAATAGTAAAAGAGGCACCTCTCATAAGGTAACCAACGAGCACGAAACATTACAATATATCTCTCAAGTTTATGGCGTTTCACTAGCTTCAATTTGTAAAATAAATGCACTTCAACCCAATGCAAATTTAGTGGTTGGAGATAGAGTAAAACTATCGCACTAATGCCTAGAAAAGTATACAAGTATAACGAGAAAACATTCCAATACGAGGAGGCAAAACCGTCGGCAACTGATGTG
>CAYJOY010000253.1:0-3730 GCA_964371885.1 uncultured Lentimicrobiaceae bacterium
TTTTTCATGGGCAAATGGTTCAAAAATAGATTGATGAATTGGAGCCATTAATGTAATAACATTGCAATGGTTATTACTAGATTCGCTGAGCTGCGAACTTAGCAATACCGATTTCACTTGATGATGAAGCGGGTCTATTTCTACATCCCAAACATGAGAATCGTTATAATAGTAGTAATTTTTATTGATATAGGGAAAACTCTTTTCTTTCATTACCAAATAAACAGAAAACAGGCTATAGGTATTTTCCAATAAGTTGAGTCGCGTTCTATTGGCCTTTTTAATTTTGGGGGTATCGCCAACCATGGCAAAAGTGGTGGCTGGATGAATTCCTGAAATTATTTTTTTTCCATAAATTTTCTCTCCACTTTCTAGTTGCACATATTCAACTTGATCATTATTAGGGGCTATATGCACCACATTGGCTTTAGTACGAACGGTTCCTCCGTGTTCTTCTATTTTAGCAATTAAAAGGTTAGCCAATTGCTGTGTTCCCCGAACAAATCGGTATGCACTCTCTATATTTGAGTAGTTTATCATAGCATGGTGATAGAGGTTGGCACTATTCTCGAGCGCGCCGCAAAGGGTATTAGTACCCGCCAGTACATTTCGAAGAATGGGATCTTGCACACACTGAGCAATAAATGCTACCGCTGAAATCCCCAACTTGTTTAGCTGGTTGGATGAAAATTTCCCTTTTTTATGAGTGTCAACATCAATAGAGGAGCCTATTTGTCGCAACATCTGTGTATAGTTAACTATCCCCTGCTTTTCGTGCGGAAACTGCTGTGCTAGATTATCAATAAAATTTTCATACCCTTGATAAAAAGAGTAAATACCTTTCTCTCCTAGAGTAATTACATCAAATTCATCATCTAATTTAATACACTTAAGTTGATCGAAAACGCCAAAATATTGCAAATACTGCCGCATTATCTGCCCTTCGTCCATACTTCCTACATAGTGAATCCCTGTATCTATAGCATTTTTATTCCTGTAGAAAGATTGGAGGCAACCACCCGCAATGGCATTTTTCTCCAGTACACATACATTAAACCCCTCCTTACTTAAAATAACGCCGCACTCCAGCCCTCCTAAGCCACTCCCTATAATCACGACATCGTAATGGTTCTCTTTCATTATTACTTGTGTTTTATTATGTATAACGTATTACTTGTTAACTGGTCACTCTCTACACTCTCTAATGTCATATTGAATTGGTGTACGATGTTTAACATTTCACCCTTCGATAAAAAATGAAGGTCGCCATCAGTTTTGTTAAACTTCATAATTTTGGTAGACCACTTCTCGGTTAACTCAGTGTTTTTATGTCGTTCTTTCAAGCTTTTATCCCCATCGCGAATCAACAATACCCCCCCAGGGTTTAAATTCTGAATACAATGGGTAATAACACGTGTTTGAGCTTTCGTATCAATATAATGCAACACATCGCTAATGATAAAAGCATCCGCCTTAGGGATGTCATACATTCTTAAATCGGCCGTAAGAAATTCAATTCTTTCATTTTTAGCATAAGAGTTATTAGCTAATGTTATTTTTTTTTCATCATAATCGATGCCTAGCACAGTTCTTTTATCCGATAACATCATTAACATATAACTCATGGCACCATAACCACACCCTAAATCTACAATATGCCCTTTTCGCGGAACCAATTGGTCGTAGTGATCGTAATAATTTTCTAAATTCAACTTAAAGCGCATATACCATTCTACTACAGGCCCTTTAAAGATATAATTCATCATTAAAGCCTGTTTAAAATAGGGGTTTCGCACGCGATTATATTCTTCGTAAAGGGTATCGTACTCTTTTTTAAAGTATGCAGCTACTTTTTTCGCACGTTCTTGGTAGGTAGTTCCAAACTTATTATCGCCATGCGAAATACGTGGCAAAATTTTTGAAAGGAGGTAGCCCTTTTTAATATAAAATGGTTGTGTTTTAGAAGATACCAAACCATTGCCATAAACAAGGATGGGGAGTATATCTAATTTCAACAAATCGGCAAGGTAAAATGCCCCCTTGTGAAACCTCTTTATTTTGTTATCGGGCGAACGGGTTCCCTCTGGAAAAACAATAACACTATAACCTTGCTTTATTTTATGCTCTAACTGTTCTGCTATATGTTCGTAACCATTGGCAGTGTGATAAAACTCTAAAAAACGGACAATCTTGCCAAAAAAAGGGGAATTCCATACCCAACTATTAGTTACCATTATTAATTTAGGGTGAAGTCCAAGCAATAATAAAATATCGATAAAAGATTGGTGGTTTGCAATAATGACTGCTGGCTTTTTAAAATCTTCATTTTCTGGATTTAAATTCACCATTTTAGTGGTAACCATTACTTGAAGAAACGTACGAGTAGAGAAGCTTGCAATGGCATTAATCATCGCTTTTCTTTTCTCTTTCTTCATTGGGATAAAAAATGTAAAAAGGATAACCAGCTGAACCACAAAGCATATTAGCGTAAATAGTCCAAAAGCGTAAAGTGTATTTAAAAACCCTAAAAAACTAAATGGGAAACCACCGCGTTGCGTTTGCGAGGTAATAAAGAAATAGAATAGTTTGGGTTGAATTATATGTGATAGAGGTATTAACAGTAGCAGCCCCAATGTTGAGAAAAATACCAACCATTTTGTTCCTGCATATTGTGCAAAAATAAGGCTGAGCGCCACTAACAATAGTGGAATTGCCAAAAATAAAATTAGACGTTTTCGATTTTTTCGAATAGGAGCTCCCGTTTTGTAATTACACAGCAATTTATTCATTAATAAAGCACTAAAGCAACTCCCTACCCCCAAAATTACCATTGAAATAACAAGAACAGCTATATTAAACTCAATGTTAATGAGTGCCATTAACCCTAATATAATACACCACGCAATAAACATAGGGGTAAATGTTATGAGGGCTAATTCAATTCGGCCGTATGCAAAGAGAAGAATAAAAAAAATGGCTAAAGCGGTGATTAATAGGGGTAATTTGATGTTTTTTACTTTCTGGCTAGGTGTGAGATTGGTGAAGATGGGGTGCTCTATAGTAATTTCATTCCCACTTTTTAGATGAGAACAGTAAGTTAAAACAGTGGCATAACAGAGGTTATCATCATTAGGGATGGAGGTAATGAATGGGTTATTGCATTTGTTTTCAACAAAATGAGGTAAAGAATGGGTAGCATGAACTAATGAGGGACCATCATCTTGTAACTGTTCCATTGCACCTACAGTAATAGTTGCTAATATAACCCACAAGAGATTTTTAGGTTTCGAGAAAAAACGATATATATTTATAAAAAAATGGGCCATTATTTGTATGCAGTTATCAATTGTGTTACAATAAGTGAGAAAGCGAGGCGGCAGCTTTTGCTTATTTCTTTTTTATGAGTTTGAGCACCACTTCGTAATTACCTTGTAAAAACTCGCACCACCCATAAATTACAGCATCGCAGTAGTGGTTGGAGATTAAATTTTGGGAGTATTTACAAAGTGCATCCAGATCCATCTCCTTTTCTACAAACACCATTAATTCTCCTTGAATTTTATGTTTTATGGCTATTTCGGCAGCAACAATGTTGGCTAATGTATAGACAAAAACGGCGGGAGAACTCCCCTCTTCCAAATGTTGATCTACTATTTTTTGATGTTTAATATCTGTATCTAGCGATGAACTTCGGTTAGCAATTACTAAACCTACCCTGTTTTGATGAAGA
>CAYJOY010000254.1:0-3730 GCA_964371885.1 uncultured Lentimicrobiaceae bacterium
CAAAAATCGGGAATTACACAATATAGACTATGGCAGCATCGGGGAGACGGTTACTGTCGGCCTCATCGTTTTTGTTGCTTTCGCTTTCTAAAATCTCTGTAATGGTAATCTCTTCGTTTAAAAGGGCGGTTAAAAACCCTTCTAAAATAATAAAATTGGACTTTTGTCGGAGTAATTTCTTAGCTGCCCAATCAAAGCTAACATAAGTTCTTTTGCTCATTTTTTTAGTTATTTGTTCAAAAATTAGTTAAAAAATACCATTATTAAATATTCTTTTAACATTCGTTAAATCATTCGTTTAATGCTATTTCTAGATGGCAAAGATAAATAATATTTGGAATAATCGTTACTCTTTTTTTGAATTTATTATTTTTCTTGCCAAAATCATTTCTCTTGCCATTTATATTTTGGTATAATGGTGCATCTTTTGTCCTTTTTCATATTCTTTTAACTAAAAACAAGTTGTTAAAATACGGTATGACACATTGTAGGAGAAATACTAATCCTTCAACAGCTTTTCATTAGCCTTTTTAATAAACTGTTTCAAAGCTTCTTTATCTTCTTTCGACAAATCGCTGAAGGTAAAAAATGAGACCCCTTCTGCGCCGTTGTCGAGTGCAGTTTGCATAGCATCGAAAATAGTGAAATCGCGATGGGTTATGTAGCCAGGCACGTACAATCCAAAATACAAGTGAGCGTCGGGTGCCATATCGCGACGACAATCGATAATACAGTTGGCAATCCATTCTAAATTACCAGTATAAAAGCTATCGTAAATCATGGGAAAAGCGCGATCTAACTTCCATTTTCCCCAGTCTTGGTAGACCATTCTTCGCGACATTTCGGGGGTAGGAAATGGCGATGCTGAAATTTCTACATTATATTGTTCAGCAACCATTACCAGCTTATCCACCACCTCATTTACCTTATCCATTCTAAATTGGTGCCAAGTTTTATCGCCATTAATATCTTCTTGCTGACAAGGATCGTATCCATATTTGCTTATAAACGCTTTAATCATTTGAGGATGATAGCCATAATCCCATTCGGGATACACCTTATCTTGTACCACATCATAATTTTTCCACAACGTGGTGGGTAAAATGGCATCGACATAACGGCAATAATCGAGGCTAATTCCTTTTAATCCTTTAATGGCTGCAATCTCTTCTACCTGCGCCACAATAGCCTCTTGCACTTCGGGAATGGCAGGATTCAAGAATTGATAGTAATCGACATACGCTTTTTTATCCCGTATCGATTCCCCTCTTTGGTTGTAGTCGAGCCATTCGGGATGCTCCTTAGCAATTGAGGCATTGTTCATAATCCACAGCCATGCGTACACCTCAATACCGTACGAATCGGCAATGGGTATCACTTTTTCTAGCCCCTCTTTAGGAGCTCCTAGCAAGACACCCGTCACCCCTACATCTTGTAGCTCTTGGAAGTAGCCGTGCCAATCGCGCGATTCATCGTAACCACACCAAGTCCAAAAGGTGGGTTGAGCGGTTAATAGTGTTGATATACAAAGAAATAAGAAGAAGAAAATAAAACGTTTAATTGACATAAAAAAATAGCATTAAATGAATGAAATGTTGCATGCAAAAATAGCCATTTATTTTGTATTTTCGCCACCAATTTTTCAACTAAATCATCTATTAATATTTATCCATAACCATCAAAAATAAACACCACTATGCGTTATTTCAACCATTTTATTTTCACAACATTAGCTATACTATTTATCGGTTGTACTACCACAAATCCATTAGAAAAAGAGTTACGCACCTTGATAGAAGGGCACGATTGCAAGGTAGGCCTTGCCCTCTATAATTTCGACACTCAAGAGTATACGATGCTTCATGCCGAAGATGAATATCCGATGCAGAGTGTATATAAATTCCCTATTGCGGTGGCGGCGCTCACTGAGGTAGCCGCGGGCAAAATAGCACTATCCGATACCATAACCATTCCTAAAGAGGAGCTATACCTAGACATGTGGAGTCCTATTTCAAAGCAATATCCCGAAGGGGCACAACTCACCTACGGGCAATTAATAGAGTACATGGTATCGCTAAGCGATAATATGGCAACCGACATTATTATAGAAAAGATTGGAGGCACGGCGCGTGTACAACATATTATTGATTCATTGGGGGCGCGCAATATTGAGGTACGTAGCACCGAAAAAGAGCTCCATGAATCGTGGGAGGTACAATTTCAGAACCAAACCACCCCTAAATCGATGGTAGAATTTATCTCATTATTCTACCATGAAAAACTGCTTACTGCGCCACACACACAATATTTAAATACGGTAATGGAAGCGACTACTACAGGAAGTATTACCCGATATATCCCTCAAGATAAAGCTACTGTAGCTTACAAAACAGGTTTTTCGGGCGCCAATGCGCAAGGGGAAATTGCAGCACAAAATGTAGTGGGCATTATCCGTATAGAAGGTGGCGCTACGTTGGCCTTCGCTATCTTTATCACCGATTCAACAATGGGTGCCGAAGCGGGGTATGAGCTCATTGCTCAGATTGGGGAATTGGTATTTGCCGCACCAAGCGGAAAGTGATAAGCTCTGATTTCGTATCCGCAAACACACTATTTCTACTTGCAGAGCGGCATCCTTGATCTAAACTTATTCTACTTCCACCTCGCAATATTCTTTGGGTTCCATTGTGTATCCCTGTTGGATTCACTTGGGCACTATCTGCGTATGGCCCTTTCCAATCCCAACACCATTCGGTGCCATTTCCACTCATATCGTATAATCCTAACTCGTTGGGTGTTTTTTGCCCCACATGATGAATGCTTCCTTTCATCTTTTCATAATACCATGCCACCTGTTCAATAGTGTCGCTACCAGCATAAAGATACCCTTTGCTCAATTGCCCTCCTCTTGCTGCATATTCCCACTCAGCCTCGGTGGGCAATCTGTAGCCGTTAGCCTCTTGGTGTATTGTTACCAACCATTCTTCTATTATATAGAAAAAACCTTCTCCCCAGTCATCTACTCGTGGAGTATCAGGCTCTTTATCAATATTGTAACATGGCATTAATCCTTCTTGCAAACTTAAAATATTACAAAA
Source organism: uncultured Lentimicrobiaceae bacterium (assembly GCA_964371885.1). GTDB lineage: Bacteria > Bacteroidota > Bacteroidia > Bacteroidales > WCHB1-69 > CAYJOY01. The sequence goes on from CAYJOY010000254.1 coordinate 3,099, forward strand.
CTCTACCGCTTCGTACCACGTTACATAAAGTACAGGGAGATTTGGATCTTTCAAATCTTTCTTCCCCTCCCCCATTACCTCTTTCCATTTACCACGGGTCACTTCATATTTTCCAATGTAGAAAGAGTTAAGTGTTACAGGATGTACAGGTTGTTCATCCTTTTCATAATCGGCACTTCCCATTTCGTAGGTACCTCCTTCAACATACACCATCCCTTCAATCTCTGGAGGAGGCTGACTTGAGGGTAGTGAGTCTACCACAATAGCTGTAGCCACAGAGTCCGAGAATGTAGTTGCATCTTGTGAGGGTGCAATGGGGCTATTACATGCTTGTTGCAATATAACAGCAACAATAGAGAGCATTATTTTTTTCATAAGCGGCAATTTCTAAAGTTATTAAATACTGAATTCAAGCTATATATACAACGGATTTTGGGTTAACAATTGTTTTAATTTCTGCCTGCGAAGATAGTATTTTCTTGTATTAAGCGATAATTTCAGACAAGGGAATGATGCGGATGTAGAGGGGCATTTTTTGAAACGATTTTGTTAAATTAAACTGTATTTTTGCAGCATCAAAAAAAAACAAAAATCAACTCAGATAGAGTTTTAATTACAGACCATTTATTATG
>CAYJOY010000255.1:0-1442 GCA_964371885.1 uncultured Lentimicrobiaceae bacterium
CCATTTATTATCAATATTTTCATAGTGTTTTAAAAAGGGAGATGAATTTTAGCTTTCATCTCCCATAATTTATTATTTACAAAGTTCTAATATTTTTGCTACTTCTACGTATGTAACTGTCCCTTTTTCGCCTAATTTTGTCCCTCTTTCTTTGAACCTGTTCACGATGGTAGCGGCTACTTCTTCGCTTACTCCATTTTCAGAAAGGCGCGTTTTTAGACCTAACGAACGGAAGAACGCTTCGGTGGCGGCAATCGTAGCCTCCACTCTTTCGGCTTCGGTCCCTTCTGCAACACCCCATACGCGTTCGCCGTATTGTAATATTTTTTCCCATTTTTGTTCACGCATTACTCGCATTACTGCTGGCATAATTATGGTAAGTGTATGGCCGTGGGTTAATCCGGTAAGTGCCGTTAACTCGTGCCCAATCAGGTGGGTAGCCCAGTCTTGTGCCACCCCCATGGCGGTAAATCCGTTCAACGCCATAGTAGCAGAGAGCATAAAACTAGCCATGTTGTCGTAATTGGTTTTGTCGGCTAATACTTTAGGGGCGAACTCTTTCACCGTTTGTAAAATTCCTTCCGACCAGCGATCCATTAATGGCGACACTTGAACATCGGTTAAATATTGTTCCATAACGTGCACGTAAGTATCGGCTAGACCGCATGCTAATTGGTGCATTGGCAATGAATAGGTTACCTCAGGATCTAAGATTGAAAAGGTAGGATGGTAAGTGTAGATAGGGTATTTTTCTTGCGTAGCGCCATTCGAAATTACCGAGCCGCTATTCATCTCCGAGCCTGTTGCAGGCAATGTGAGTACCGATGCCATGGGCAACGATTCGCCAGTGTAAACACCACCCAACACAATGTCCCATGCATCTTTCTCCGATTTTGTAGCAGCGGCAATCACTTTGGTGGCATCTAAGGTAGAACCACCTCCCACGGCCACGAAATAGTCCACCCCTTCTGTCTTGGCTATCTCTACCGCTTTTCTAATCGTTTCTACTAAAGGGTTAGGTTCAATGCCCCAAAACTCAATATAATCGAAGCCGCGCAATGCTGCCATTACTTGGTCGTATACTCCGTTTTGTTTCACACTTCCGCCCCCGAAAGTAATCATCATTTTTTTACCTTTTGGTAATTCGTCACCTAATTTTGCAATGGTACCTTTTCCAAAAATAAGTTTGGTAGGATTTTTAAATTCGAAATTGTTCATCTGTTTTATATCTGTTAAGTTTCTTGATTTTCTTAATAAATCATTCTTTTAGTCATACCACCATCTACCACAATGTTGGCGCCATTAATAAAATCGTTCTCTTCATCTGCTAAAAAGAGACACACGTTAGAGATGTCGCGCGGTTTTCCCACTCTGTTGGAAGGGTGAATCAAATGGTCGCGCTCTTCCATCTCTTTCCATGCGCCAGTATGAATCCAGCCCGG
>CAYJOY010000255.1:1452-3729 GCA_964371885.1 uncultured Lentimicrobiaceae bacterium
CACGAAGCGAGACGCACAAGGTGTTGGTAAACGACACCATGGCCCCTTTGCTCATGCCATACAACTCCCAATCGGCCTCGTTTTGGTGCCAACGGGTAGAGGCAATGTTAATAATTCGTCCATAATCTTCCCCTTTATTGAGTGCAACAAACGCTTTGGCACAAAGAAATGCGCCGCGCTGGTTGGTGTCGAGTACCGCATTATACTCCTCTAATGTTACTTCACTTATTGGTTTTACAAATACCGAAATAGCACCATTGTTAATGAGGACGTGCGCCTTGCCATATCGTTGTTTTATCTCTTGAAAAGCATGCTGAATAGCATCGGGAGAAGAGAGGTCGGTTTCAATAAAATCTACATTGTCTTGACGTGCCTCTTTAATATCTAGCGCTACCACTCGGTACCCTTCTTTCGCAAATCGTTGCGCCATATCGAAGCCTAATCCCTGTGCGGCTCCTGTTATTATTGCTACTTTCATATTGTTAGTGTTTTAATGTTGCCATATCGATGTTTTACCAATCATTTTTCTTTAATTGTAATAACATTTTCTTCTCTTTTTAAAATTTTGGCAAAACTACCTTTTATATCTTGTTTTTGCAAGTACTGAAAAATTATTCATATACTGAAAAAATTCTCCCTATACTATAATATACCGATAATATATTTAATTTTGCGGTTCGAATAATTAAAAAAGAGTAGCATGTACGAAAGAAAAATCCCTTTAGACCTATCGTGTGGCATTAATATCACTATAGGAATAATAGGTGCCAAGTGGAAAACGTGTATTATTGACATTTTGAGAGATGGAGCGATGCGACCTAGTCAGATACACAAACTGCTCCCAGACGCCACGCCGCGCGTGTTGAATTTGCAACTCAAAGAATTAGAAGAACATGGAATTGTGAATAAGGTGATATATCCTGAATTACCACCCCGCTCCGAGTACTCTTTAACCTCTATTGGCGAAGATTTACTCCCTGTGCTAGACATACTAGACGAGTGGGGCGAAAAACATAGAGCGGAGTTTGTGAAAATCTTCAGCGAGCGGAGCCTAACATAATTGCGATGTAGCATCTCAGGTGCTGCCACATCGCAAAATATTCCGTCAATTTGAAGCTACACAGGCACCTTCTAGGGGAGTTTATTCATAATCAAAATACAATGTTTGCGTTTGCGTGATGGTTTCTCCATCAAGAACGGTAACGGCGTCGTTTATTCTTTGAACAGGAAGTGAACCGTCGTACACGTACTCGAAAGTTGAGTTGTAAACCCCTGCGTTGTTCGTGATTTTTTCGGTAATAATATTGTTTTTAGAAATGGTAGCGTGGGTGCCCAAAATGAATTGTTGCGCTGCACCATAATATGGATTAATTTTGTCATCGTAAGTGTAGGTGGCCACCGTGCGAGTATCATCCTCAGTGAGTACAATCTCTACAATATTGTCGTTCTCCCATTGTAGTGTTACATTGCGAATGGTTTCTCCATCTTTTGTGTTGCTTCTCGGGATGAGTTTGTCGAAACTCGGGGCGATATAATTTAACAACCCGAACGAACTAGTGTTCCCCTCTTTAAAGAAAAGGTCTGTTAAAATATAAACTTTAATGTCGGAGATTTTTCCTTTTTCGTAACTGTATTCTTCGCTATATACCAGCTGGTTATAGTTTGTGTAATCTTCCATCTTTATTAATTCATCACCTTCGTAAGTAAATAGGGCATATCCTCCTTGCGATGAGCTTATTCTTGATACCCTTTTCTGATCATACTCGAAGGTGTATTGTAAATAATTTTGTTGCCGTGTAATGCTTTGCAATAGCTTTCCCTCCCACGCCCACATTTCATAAAGCTGTATTGGCTGCACAACCGGTCCATCGCCTATGTCGATGGTGGTAGCCACACTAATGGTGCTAATTTTGTGCTTTGGAGTGTACTCCCACTCCTTTTGGCACGAAGAAAATAATAAAGTTGCCGTTAATACAACCGCAATTGTTAAAAATCTAAATGTTTTTCTCATAACTAAAATATTTAAATGGAGGCTTACATACATGTTGTTATACTACCGAAGCCCAATACAGTAGCAATAGCATCGGCAAAGGTAATAAAAAATAATCATGTAAAAATGTTAAAAAATGTTAATATGTTGATTTTTATTTTTAAAATTTTAACATATATTAAGAAAAAAATATACTTTTGCCGCTTAATTGTATTTAACAAAAATTGATATAATGGAGAAAAAAGTACTCACCGCTAGCGAAGCAGTTGCCATGGTAAAAAGTGGGA
>CAYJOY010000256.1:0-3688 GCA_964371885.1 uncultured Lentimicrobiaceae bacterium
CTGTTATTCTATCAATAAAGAGGCCATGCCCGAAGTGTGTTGCCCCTTCAAAAAGAATCTGATAATTGGCAGAGGGGTTAGGCAGAATGTAACTTTTGGTACTCCATGCAGAAAAATCGGCTCGTATAGTGTCGAGTGTTTGGAATGCGGCATCGGGGGTATTTCTATACGAAATAATAAGTTCATCTTGATCTTGTCCCCATATAGGGCTAGCGTATGCAAATGAGAGCGCGAGCTCTTCATTATGTCCAGTTAAGTCAAATGGAGGAAGCGATAATACACTAACATCTTCACCTCCAGTAGAATTGCTTAAAACTAAATAGTTGCTTCCGGAGAATGCGCCGTCAATGCCGCCAGTAAAACCCTGGTTAATACGCCAGCTATCTTCTCCCGATTTAAGATTAAGACCAAAACATATTGGGACTGTGGTGGAGTTTTCAAAATCTTCAACGTAGGGAATTTGGGTAGGAGTACAAGCGGTATAGTTGGAGTGTTCTCTCCCTATCGACCAGTCGAGATTAGCGTTTGTTTTGGTGTAGATTTTGTAATAATATTGGGTGCTTTCTGTTAACCCTTGGTGCAAGAAAGTGGTGTTATTACCAACGTAGAGCACTTGGGCATTTCCAATGTTTTGCCCTGTCGAATAGTTTACCCCATCTTGCGGAGTTGAGTTAATAGGGGAGGTGCCACCTATTAGCATCACCTCTCTGTCATTATTTAATGTCCAAATTAAGTTAATATTGTTGGTAGCAGCAACAGATGTAAAATTGAGCACATCGTCGCCAATATAAACGGGGCTGTAATCGAAGGTGGCACTGTCGCCATATAGGGTAATATTCGAGATATTAACATCGGTAATAATATCTCCAAGATTAGTAAATGGGAAACTTGCTGTGTGAACATCGAAAGCTGTTCTTTCAGGCACTCCAAAATTGGCATTGTTAAGATTCCCGTTTACCCCAATATTCCCACCTGGGCGGTAAACATAGACTTCGTCGAAGATGGTGGTGCCGTTGTAGCTGGCATTCCCGTCAAAGTTCCCGTCTATTCTGTAAATGACGACTCCTGAATTAGGGACATTCTCGTAGTCATCGTCGTTGTTGCGATATTCTAACATAATACGTTCGCTGGAGGAGGAAGTGGCAATAGCGTAACACTTAACTCCATCTTGTCTGCCTCCCACCGAGTGGAGCGTGTAGGTTCCAGGCTCTGCAATTACAGTAGGCTCTGGCTCCCAGTTTCCATATTTCCATTTAGTATATGCAGCCGCTTGTTGCGGGGGTGTACTTGTGCCGGCCATAATATCCCATGCTCCCACGGGGTCGTGCTGCGATGAACCATAGTGATATAAATCGGGGTATGAGAAAGTATGAAACATTTCGTGGGATAAAACAGGAACACTAAGACTGTAGTCTGACTCAGATAGAATAAAATTATAATCGTACACTAGCTTGGTGTTAATAGTGTATGTGGAGGAGAATAGCGACCAGCGATGGGGCCATAATAACTCACTCCAACCAGCAGGTTCACTATTAATGATAAAACAGATGTTATCGACAAGCCCATCGTTATTGAAGTCGATGTTTAAGTCGGATGGGATTTGGTCTCTTACAGCAAGTACTGCATTCCCTAATAAGGTGTGCTCACGAAGCGTTCTTTGTTCATCGCTGGTGTAGCCAAGGGGGTTGTTGTTAATATGGAAAGATCGGTAATAATTTTCTGGATGTGGATCGATATACGATAATATGAAATCGCCATTAGGGGCAGGGTAGAGGGTGGAGGTAACAGTAAGTAGTTCGTTGGTAGAGTGCTTGAAATATCCATACATGGAATTAGCATTAGGTGCTGTGTCGTTAAACATATTGTCTATTTCGGAGTAGGTACTACTAAAAGTAGTGTCTTCAGAAAAACTGATGAAGATAACCAAATTATTAACATGTCCTCGGTTTCTATCATCATCATTTTTAAAATTGTTCTTTTTCTTCTTAATAGGAGGAGGAGGTGGCGCAAATGCAACACGGCGTGCTTGCCATGCCTCGCTGCTAATGGTTAGGTGTGGCTGCACTCCAAGTGTACGAGGGTGCGCACTGCCTACTATCACGGAAGAAGCCACTATCTCTTCCCCATCTGCAATTGCGTATACATAGTAACCCGTTTCAGGGTTTTTTATTATAGTGTAACCATCAGCATCGTGAAGGTAATTAAAGAACTCATCACCACTAGAGAAGCATTTTATCTCTTCTCCATTAGGTTGATATACCGTTGTAGGTACGTTCTTTAGATAGGCTGCTTGCAACGAAATTGAAAATGCAAGTAGAGCAATTATGAAAATGCTCCCTGTCTTAACTGCTGTAATAATATGTTTTTTCATCTTTATAAAGGATTTCAAAGTTTGTATTTGCCACTCTTTTGTCGAACGAAATCCATTTTACTCGACAAAAGAGCTGTGCTACACTGGCAGAACCAAATAAAATAACAATACAAAAACTATTTTATTGTAGTTTATGAATAAATTCAGATAATTTCTTTTAGAAGGAGAACCAATTTTCTAGGTTCTGGTGCTTGAGAAAGATTAAAAAGTGCTTTTCTTTATCGTTTAATAATTATTCCCAGCAATTCGTTCTTTGGTAACCTCATATTTTTCATCAATAAAGAGAATGGCAGCATTTTCTAGCGATGGAAGTGTTTTTCCTTGTAAATGAAAGGTCCAAGAAACGGCACTATTCGGAGATAAATTAGCTTGAATACACTTAACGTCCCCATCAATAAAAGGAACCCCATTGGTGGTATCTTTCCAAATAAATTCTGAAAAGAAATGTTCTTGTCTATAGGCAATAGCCTGATGTTGTATTCCATTAATAAATACAAAGGTAACAGCTAATTTGTTTTCCTCTTCTAATACGGCCACACTTCTGTGCCATTGCCACAAGAAATTTCCTTGGGCATCTACTTTTCTATTGCTTTGTGAGAAAAGTGAGGTAATGATACATATAAAGGCGAAAAGGAATGTTATTTTTTTCATGTAATGTTCAACGCTAGTTGTTTTAATTTGTTTTTTTTGGTTTGGCAAAAAAGAATTGGAATTTTCGGGTTACAGACATCATAGATCTATATGTTCCGAAAATTCCAATACGTTTCGATGTTATATGTTATTCAATAATTCGAATTATTTCATTTGAATATTGTCGCCACAATCGTCAACAATCATTCTGTAGTAATCTTTAGGGTAAGGAGGTTGGTTAGGGAATACCGCTTGAGGTTTGAGTGTTCCGTTTGTTTTAAACTTGCCGTTTTCTTCCACTTTAATATTGCCATCGTGGTATTTCACCATAAGGTATTCGAACAAATTATTCCATTCAGCACAAATATCCTGGGCTATTTTGTTAGAGAATTGGGTCAGTTTTGTAGCCGCTGCTTTAGGGTCTTTTTCGCAAAGTGCCACCATCTCTTTTTCCATTTTGTTAATATCTTGCATGGCTCCTAATTCCCATTTATCTTGGCGGATTCTGATGTCTTTAATCATGTCGGCATAGCGTGTGTACGCGAAGTTGCTCACTTTAGTAAATGTCCAGAAAGCGGCATTATTCGAATATTCAATCATAGAGCCATTTCCTTCTTTAAACTCTTCAGGAACAACATTCATGCTGCAGAACATAGGCACGTAGCAAGTAAAGTCGGCATCGTCAAC
>CAYJOY010000257.1:0-3384 GCA_964371885.1 uncultured Lentimicrobiaceae bacterium
TGAAGTTGCTCTAGCCAACCCGTAGAGCCTACCACCACAGGAATCTTATTATCGATACATCTTTTAATATTAGAGACGGCAGTATCGGGCATCGAAAATTCTATAGCAATATCACTGCTTTGGAAATCAGTAAAATGGTTGTCCCAATCTTCTTTATTATCGATTATAGTTGATACAGAAAATCCCTTAGAGCGGAGCACTTTCTCTATCTCTTTCCCCATTTTTCCATATCCTAAAATAGCACATTTCATCATAACAGTGGTTGGCTTAGTTAAATATGTTTGCTCGTATTATTGCCTGCAAACATAGTGCAAAAATAAACATTTTTTTTAACGAACAGACCGTTAAAATGGGTTCTTGGGCGGTAATTTTTTGAAGTCCCCCTTTATCGCACCCCCTGCTCAATTTCAAGAAGTATTTTATAAGCAGGTGGATAATTGTTTTGATACGATTTTTGGAACCATTGTATCGCCTCTTTCTTGTTTTTTTTCACCTTTTTGGCACCCTCGTAATAAAGCATCCCTAAGTCGAACTGTGCAATGTAGTGCCCATTATTTGCCGCTTGCAAGTATAGCGCTTCGGCTTTTTCGAAATCTTGTTTTACACCCATCCCTGCGGCGTAACATTTTCCAAGTAGGTAGGCGGCATCTATTGAGCCTTGCCTGAGTGCTTTTTCAAGGAGAGGGATCGCTTTCGAGGCATCTTTTTTAACGCCCATTCCATAGAGATAGCAGCTCCCTAAACTATGTATAGCAGGTGCATAATCCTGATTGGCCGCTTTTTGATACCATACAAATGCCGTGTCGTAACTTTTCGCTACTCCGTTTCCGCTGAGATATATGTCGCCCATATCTTTCTGAGCTTTTGCCATTCCTTGCTCTGCCGCCATGCCATACCACTTAATGGCTTCTCCCATATCTTTCTTAACCCCTTGCCCATTTTCGTAAAAAATACCCATGGTGCGTTGCGAATAAACATCGCCCTGTATGGCCGCTTTCAGATGCCAATAGGCTGCTAACGAGTCGCTTTGTTTTACCCCTTGCCCTTGTTCGTAGCATACCGCAAGATTATATTGCCCATTTACATAGCCTTGTTCCGCAGCTTTTCTATACCAATTGGCAGCAATAACGTCGTCTTTGGGAACCCCAACGCCATCATTATAACAATTCCCTAATCTACATTGTGAAGATTGATGGCCTTGTTCTGCCGCTTTTTTCAACCATTTAACCGCTTCAACTAGATCTTTTGCTACCCCTTCTCCGTATAAATAACATACTCCTAAGCTGCCTTGTGCAAACATTTCCCCTTGTTCTGCCGCCTTGCGATACCATTTTACAGCAATTTTAAAGTCTTGCAGTACCCCGTCCCCCATATAGTAGCAGTCGCCTATTATCCCCTGAGCCCAGGTGCTGTTAGAGTCGGCAGCCATTCTAAAATAGGAAATAGCTTTTTCAAATTCTTGATTTTTATAGTGTTCCATCCCTTGCTCATTCCACTCCTTTACAGTTTGTGAAAATAGCGTTGTACTGAATAAGATCGTAAATGCAAAAAATAGTAATCTTTTTATCATACTTGTAACGAGATTTTATTGGCCATTTCTCAAGTCGGCTTTTAGGATTATAAATTTTGGCGAAGATAAGAAAAAAACTAAAATCCGCAAGCAAATTTTCCAGCCATTTTAGCCGTATCGCGCGTATTTTTTTTGAGGGATTTGCTTGAAAATCCGTTATTGACAATTGTTTGTGAACATTGTTAATAAAGTTCCCCCTTTCCCCCAAAGAGAGAACGTTAGAAAATTTCGTGAGAATTACTATTATCCAGTCTTAGAAGTGTTTTTTCAATACAGCCAAATATTTAATCAACAAATATTTGGCTTTTTTTTAGGGGCAAGCTTGCGGATACTAGGAAAAAAATATTCTTCTATAAAAGAATAAATGTTGTTTTTTTTAATGTTCTTCCATGGACGAAAAAATTAAATTATTAGAAAAGTATAACAAGTAGTCTCATTTGATGATTTTGCATACCCTTCCCGCAATGGCATTGAGCATATTCAGGCATGGAATTTCGGAAGCTAACTTCAGCCAACGATTATTTTTATCCAAATTCGCTTCTAATGGAGTCTTAAATTCATCAAAGCTTCATTGCTAACTGCTCGTATATTTTATCATAAGTGCAAGAATTTTCTGCAATTATGTAACAAAATCATGAAATAATTTGTTGCATAATTAGCTGTTTGTCGATTATTAAGTAAGCACTACATAGCTGTAAGTAAGTAAGTAAGTGAAAAAACAAAAAACAGGAGTTTGGTATCATATTATTTTGTAATTTCGCACCGCATAAAGTTCTTATGTTGAGTTAAATGGGATTTCGCTCAACCTAGGGGCGAAAAATAAAAATTAGAAGTCCCTTTATAAATTATTTACACACAAAGTATATGAGAAAAATCTACCTCTATATTGCTAGCGTACTAGCATTAACTTTATTGCTTGGGAGTTGTACTAAGGAAGAACTTTGCCCTCCCTCTCCACGCGCACATTTAAAAAATGCACTTTCACAGTCATTGCTAAAAGAACCTGTAATAAATGCGATGATTGCAGAGTTGCAACCTTTTAACCTAAAGGTTAACACACATGAAATGTTAGATTTTAAATCCGTGCAAGATATAAACAAAGTATTAGATATTTTGGCTAAATATGAAGAGTTGTTTGATGTTAATATAGATACAACTAAGAATTATCCTGACGATCCAGTTTTATATGCATTTGAACAATATTATGGATTTAATTCATTGAGAAATCAAATAGAAGATGAGGTGCAATTATTAGAAGATAATTATCAATTACAAGAAAAGAATGACCCTGACAATCACTATATAGTAGGGCACTTAACAAGAACTATACTTAATCCTGATTGCGAAGTAAAAATTGGAGAGCTTATATGCGTTTACTATGATGAAGTTGGGATTGGAGTAATGCACGATTCGTATCATGAACTGGATTTATTGCCTCCAAGATCAAGAAGTCAACAAAGCATTCAAGATACTTTGCTGGCTTTATGCGCTAGTAATCCTAATTTATTTATTCTTACTGAAGATAACTATATAAAAAATGTAGTAAGTTTTACATACGAAATAACATCAGATCCTTTCAGTTATAAATTTATAGCGAGTGTTCAAAGTCAATTAGGTGATTTGCTCTATAGATGGTCAATAAATAACAATCCTATTGGTTCTGTTTTTGATCCAACATTGTACCACACTTTTTATAGCGGAGGGCCAAAAACAGTTAAACTAGAAGTTTTTTCAGCGCATACTTTAATTGGACAGTATGCAATTTCTATTGTAGTGGGTGGATGTAATGCACATTTTCAATATTCAAATACAAA
>CAYJOY010000257.1:3394-3684 GCA_964371885.1 uncultured Lentimicrobiaceae bacterium
ATTTCCATAGTACCTCACAGGCTGGACCTCTTGGATCAATAACATCTTATGAGTGGGATTTCGGGGATAATACACCAAAAAGTACTGAAAGACATCCAGCTCATGTATATACTGCTGATGCAGAGCGTATTGTTACTCTAAAAATTGAAACTTCAAGAGGGTGTGTAAGTTTTTTCTCTGATACTATTGTAGTTTCTGGGACTGGAGCTTGCTGTAAAGGAAATGATAAAGGCGAAAATTATATAACAAGAGAGGACAAGATCATAAAATCAGTCTTAAGAGTTACTAAT
>CAYJOY010000258.1:0-1520 GCA_964371885.1 uncultured Lentimicrobiaceae bacterium
GCTACAACGATAGGGATACTACTTGGGATTTGCTCTCTAAAATAATTAAATTTGTGAAAGCGAACAACCTTCCGCCACTATACATCATCATTGACGAATACGATAATTTCACCAATCAACTCATCACTTCGAGTCGAGATTCGTTATACATGGATATTCTTTCGGGCGATGGCTTTTTGAAAACATTTTTCAAGATAATAAAAGCAGGGCAGCCTATTGGAGCTATTGAGAGAGTGTTTATTACTGGGGTACTCCCTATTACCATCGACGACCTTACCAGCGGATATAATATTGCGGAGGTGGTTACCTTGCGTCCTAATTTCGCCAACATGATAGGCTTTACACACGAAGAAGCAAAGCAATATCTAACCGCAATTTTTGAAGCCAATCACTACGATAAAGAAACCATAGCAGAGATTTGGCAATTGTTGGTAAATAACTACGATGGATACCGTTTTTTGCCAAATGCCGAGCCTATCTTTAATTCAACTATCATCACTTACTTCTTTAAAATTTTTACCATAGACGGAGGGGTAGTTCCCGATGAATTGATTGACGAAAACATACGCACCGACGTCAATTGGATAAAACGGTTAGTGGGGGGCAGTGAAAACGCGCGCGAAATACTCTTCGATTTAGTGAATGGGCAGGATATGAGCTATTCGTCAGGGGCACTAAGAAGTAAATTCAACAAGGAGCAATTTTTCGATAAAGACTTCTACCCCATTTCGTTTTACTATTTGGGAATGACCACTTTGGCTGATAAATTCAGCATGAAACTTCCCAACAACACGATGGTGAGTATTTTTGCCGATTACTACAACGATGTGTGTAAATTACGATATAGCAAAGATATTTATGCACCCATGTTTAAGAAGTTTTATGGAGATTTTAATATCGAAACACTCTTTGCAGGGTATTACGAGCATTACCTAGGTTTGTTTGTAGGACAAAGTTTCGATAAAATAAACGAGACTTTTGTGCGCAACACCTTTTACGAGTTGTGCAACCGCTACATTACTGGCGATTTTATTATAGCTATGGAGCAAAACTACCCCTCAGGAAGAGCCGATTTTGAGATTACAGGACGTGTGCACACCGCCTATTTCCGCCATAAACACATTGTAGAATTTAAATACACAAAAGGGGAGAATTGGAAAAAAGTGCAAACCATAGAAGCTCCATTGCAAGAAGATATTGATCAACTCAACGGCTACGCCCACGATGCGCTACAAATACTATCATCCTACAAAATCCGCAAACATATATTTTATATTGCAGGGAATAAGGGGTTTCGGTATTTTGCTTTGAACGATTAAGCGATTGTTTAACTCTCTCCTCCTCTTTCGTATAGCCAACGTCATTGCGCGCTCCTTCCTTTTGCCTACGTCATTGACGCGCAATCTTCCCCATCAACGGCGTCATTGCGCGCTTGACGCGCAATCTCTTGAATCTACGATACTCCCTCATTTTCAGAAGATTGCGTAACAACTCCGAAATAACGTCGTCCCATCAAAGAC
>CAYJOY010000258.1:1530-2606 GCA_964371885.1 uncultured Lentimicrobiaceae bacterium
CTTTCGCCGACGTCATTGCGCGCTCCTTTCTTTTGCCGACCTCATTGCGCGCTCCTTTCTTTTGCCGACGTCATTGCGCGCTTGACGCGCAATCACTTGAATTTACGATACTTGCTCGTTTTCAGAAGATTGAGGAGCAAGTCCGCCATGACGTCGTCCCCATCAACGCGTCATGGTGTGCGCCGACACGCCATCTCTGAAAGCTTGCGCACTTCCAAAAAAAGTTGTATATTTGCCGCGCTGAAAAAGACTGAATGCTTGTCAATTATACTGACACTTTCCTCTTTTGCAACAACATTAACCATTTGTTTATAACACCATTTAAAAAATAACAACAATAAACATCTATACATTAAAAAAATACATCATGAAAAAATTTATCTTTTTCCTTCTAGTTACAATGTGTGCCTTTACGGGTACCGTATTAGGGCAAGGCACCACCCCTGAGCCCACCCCCGTCATAGCCACCCTTGAGGGCACTATCCTCACCGTGACTGTAGACCCCAACGGCACCTCGTTAAAAGCCGCCATCCACGCGGTAGCCACCGACGAGACCCGTTCTACCATTACCCAAGTCATCATTGAAAACCCAGGCGAGGAAGCGCAGATTATTCCTGAGACGGATTTGAGTCGTTTGTTTTCTAATGCCAGTTACTCTTGGATCTATTGGGATTCCTTACAAACTATTGAGGGATTGGAGTATATTAATACGGAAGGGGTGACGGATATGAGTTTCATGTTTAGAGATTGTTCTTCTCTCATCTCATTAGATATTTCCAATTTTAACACGGCGAATGTGACGGATATGCGGAGGATGTTTTATGGTTGTTCTTCATTATCTTCGCTAGAGATGTCAAATTTCAACACGCAACACGTGACAGATATGAGTTGGATGTTCTATAGTTGTGATAGACTTACCTTATTAGACCTTACTAATTACAATACTGAAAATGTGACAAATATGTCGGGAATGTTCTGTAGTTGCGACTCTCTTCTCACGTTAGATCTTTCCAATTTCAATACCGAAAACGTGACGGACATATCTAGGATGTTTGAAAATTGCAGTTCCCTTGCTG
>CAYJOY010000258.1:2616-3217 GCA_964371885.1 uncultured Lentimicrobiaceae bacterium
GCAAATGTGACAGGTATGGAATATATGTTTCTAAACTGCAGTTCCCTCACAGCATTAGATGTAACCGGGTTTAACACTGATAATGTGACAGCTATGAAGTATATGTTCTATAATTGTTCCTCGTTGTCCACGTTGGATGTAACTGGCTTTAACACAGAAAATGTGACGGATATAAGTTGGATGTTTGGAAATTGTTCTTCTCTTTCTTCACTTGACCTTTTTAGTTTTAACACAGAGAATGTGACAAATATGAGTGGCATATTCGCAGGCTGTAGGTCTTTAACTTCATTAGACCTAGGAGGGTGGGACACACAAAATGTGACAGATATGAGTGCTATGTTCTATGACTCTGGGGTATCTTCTTTGAATCTAGCAGGGTGGAATACTCAAAATGTAACGGATGCAATTTACATGTTTTTGGACTGCAATAAATTTAATAACGTAGTGATCGGCGACTCTATAACTTCAACTGTTTCTAATAACATTCTTGCTAATTCAGGTGGGTGGATACGCGAAAGCGACTTAACAGAATCTGTGCTAATACCTATAATCAATGGATATGCTGAAGCTGGTATTTATAACGCTATCAGGATTACTAATG
>CAYJOY010000258.1:3227-3669 GCA_964371885.1 uncultured Lentimicrobiaceae bacterium
TGCTTACTGTTCGTGCTGATACGAATGGAACCTCCTTAAAGGCCGCTATCCAAGCTGTCGCTACGTAAGAAACCCGCGCTTCAATCACACACGTAATTATTGAAAACCCAGGTGAGGGGATACAAATTAAGCCTGAAGCAAATTTGAGTTTTATGTTTGCTAGCATGTACTCATTCATAGAATGGGACTCATTGCAATCTATTGTAGGGCTTGAGTACATTAACACGGAACATGTGACAAATATGTTTCGAATGTTCCATAGGTGCTCATCTTTAACATCAATGAACATTGAAGAATGGGATTTACAGAATGTAACAAGTATGAGTCAACTTTTCGCTGGGTGCCATCGCTTAACCTCGTTAGATCTATCTGGATGGAATACTCAAAATGTGACAGATATGTCGTCCATGTTCTCTAGTTCTGGTTTAACTTCTTTAGATCT
>CAYJOY010000259.1:0-1556 GCA_964371885.1 uncultured Lentimicrobiaceae bacterium
AAAATGTTCCTTGGCGATGGCAAGGCCTACGTTTCCCATTTCTACTCTCATTGCCAACGACTTATCATTAGGATCACCTGTTAGAATATATTGATCTATTTCCCAAATGGTTTCGTAAATTCGTGGGTAAATAGAATAGCTTTCCTCGGCAAAAATATAATTAGAAATTCCATTTTCAATATTTTTAATATCTTGTTCAGATAATTGGGCAACCCCTAAAGCATCTTTTGGCAAGCCTTTGCTTGTTAAGTATCTTATAATAACATCTTTGAAATAATACCCTGTCGAGGTTTTAGAATTGTACTTACAAGAACTAACCTTATTCCAAGCAGGTTCAAGTTCTTCCTCGCAAAGAAAAAGCATGGTATAAAATCCATTTTCTTTCGATAAATCCTCAAAATGGTGCGTATAAGCATTCCCCATTGCAGTGGTTCCCGCAAGGGTTGATTTTTGCACCTTTGGGGTATCGTAGAACTTCTCTATACAATAAAATATATAACAAGAAGGGAGTATTATAAACGTTGCAATTATAGTAAGCAAACTCCATTTTACCCATTTTTCTTTTGAATGAAAAAAAAGATAGAGGAGTGCTGTTATTACCAAAGCAGCAAAATAGAGATAACCGTTAAATGACTTGAGCGCCACAAGTACAAACATTAGAAAAAAAGCAACTAGCAACAACCCTATATTTGCTAGTAACGAGAACTTTCGTTTTCTCACTAGCAAAAGGGATAAGCAACTAGCAAATCCTATTTGAAAGGAGAAAGAGATATGATCTATCAAGGTTACTTCCCTAAAATCAGCATATTGCACAGTATCAGCAAACAAAAGGTTGTATAGAGCAAAAAACGAAGCAACAACAACACTTCCAATAAAGATGAGTAGCAGTCGTGTGGTAGCTTTTTGAGATATAGAAGGAGAGGAACCTAGAACTATCCCAAATATTAACCAAGGTAAGCTTTTATTAAACTGCTGAAGTCCATCGGTTAAATCTTGTGCGAAGATGAGCCCTAGTAGATATATAAATGGGATAGAGACCATGAGCCACGCTCCCTTATTCTCTTTTAAGCGGTGCCATTTCTCGCTAAAGTTGCCCGTAAGTACCCACACTACAGCCATAGCAACAGCAGTTATGTTAATGGCTGCTATTGATGTAGGGAGTGCCACTAAAAATGCAGCTAATGAAAGTAAGTACAAGTTATGCTTCCAGTTTATTAGCGTCAAAGATGCAAGGAATTGGTTATTCATTTGTACTTTAATATTTCTAATTTTTTAGGTGTTTTTAAGATATAGCATATCAAAAAATCCATGATGTAAAAAAACACATCATAGTCTTAATCCTACGGCCTCATAAAACGCAATAATGGTCAATTATATTTTAGCCAATTCTTTATTTCAGTCCATCTACTGCCTTAATGCGTCCTTCTGCCATACAGTTTCTAAGTAGTTTCTCATTATTTAATTTTGCGTCTCGTGAATTTATGGGATGCCAAAGATGGAAAGTAAGCCCCTGATGTTTTAGTTTTCTTGCTTTACATCCATTATGTATAAGCCTA
>CAYJOY010000259.1:1566-3646 GCA_964371885.1 uncultured Lentimicrobiaceae bacterium
TAATAACCAAATCTGTATCCTCCGATCCCCATCCCTCGTAAATAGCATCAAAAGCACCAACTGTTAATATTTCATTTTTATAAATACCCAATAAGCCGCCTCTTAAATTCAACTTAGGTTTATCATACACTCTAAAAAACTTATAAATACCTTTGCATCTTACCGTATTTAGATAATTTTTTTCTATGTTTTCAGTGCGTAAATCCAGCCTTTGAACCTTTCCTGTGAGCAACTTTTTTGTATAACTCTCGGAAAGAAAAGCACGTGTTCCTATCAATGCGAGCCTTTGTTGACTAGCACTTTTAAAGTCTTTTACAAAATTTTTATCAAGCAATAAATCCCCATCCGAAAAAATTAGATAGTCGCCTGTTGATTCTTGAATTGCAAGATTCCTTATTCTTCCCGCTCTAAATCCTTTGTCTTCATGCCAAACATGTTTAAGAATAAATGGGCAAGAATCCCTAACTGAATCTATGTATTCTTTCGTTTCTGCGGTAGATCCATCATCAGCAATGATAACTTCATAGGGCATCAATGTTTGTTGCTTGATACTTTCTAGCACCAAAGTCAAATATTCAAGTGCATTATAGGTTACAATAATTAAAGATATTTTCATGTTTTTTATTTTTGACAAAATTACATATTATTTTTGATTTTTGGCAAAATGAAACACATTTTATTGGCATCTAGCAAGTATTTTTTTTTGTTTTGTATATTTTTTTCAACGAAAAGCAAACTATGATAGACTGAAAAACAAGAAAAAGAGGCGAAAAACAAAGAAATATTTATCCGTAAATTGTTATTTACATGGTTAATAATTGAGATATTTTTAGAAAACTATTTTTTAGATGATGCTTCTTATTTTATCCAGAAAAAAGGATTAATTTTGCAGCAATTTTGAAATAAGATTATATATCTGAAAATAAATATACAATGAGCGACGATAAGAAGATAATTTTC
This sequence comes from uncultured Lentimicrobiaceae bacterium, assembly GCA_964371885.1. Taxonomy (GTDB): domain Bacteria; phylum Bacteroidota; class Bacteroidia; order Bacteroidales; family WCHB1-69; genus CAYJOY01. The sequence goes on from CAYJOY010000259.1 coordinate 2,527, forward strand.
TCGATGGTGAGAGTGAGTAAAACTTTCCCTCCACAAAAACAAGTATTAAAAGATATTTACCTTTCGTTTTACTACGGTGCCAAAATTGGGGTATTGGGGTTAAACGGATCGGGTAAATCGACCTTATTAAAAATTATAGCTGGACTTGAGAAGTCTTACCAAGGCGAAGTGGTTTTCTCGCCTGGCTATTCGGTAGGTTATCTTTCTCAGGAACCAGAAATGGACGACACGCTTACTGTTAAAGAAGTAGTGATGCAAGGGGTGCAAGAAGTAGTTGACATATTATCGGAGTACGAGGCTGTAAATATGAAGTTTATGGAGGAGATGACCGATGATGAGATGGCTAAATTGATTGACAGACAAGGGGAGCTCACTGAATTAATAGAGCAATACGATGCTTGGGAGCTCGACAACAAATTAGAGCGCGCCATGGATGCATTACGTTGCCCAGAGGCCGACACCCCTGTTAAGAACCTCTCGGGAGGCGAACGCCGCCGTGTGGCACTTTGCCGTCTTTTACTTTCTGAACCCGACATCTTACTACTCGATGAGCCTACCAACCACCTCGATGCCGAATCGGTACAGTGGTTAGAGATGCATCTACAACAATACAAAGGGACTGTGATTGCTGTTACCCACGACCATTACTTCCTAGATAATGTAGCTGGCTGGATTTTAGAGCTAGACCGCGGCGAAGGGATACCATGGCAAGGAAACTACTCTTCGTGGTTGGAACAAAAAACACAACGCTTAGCTCAAGAGGAGCGACAAGAATCGAAACGGATGAAAACTTTAGAACGAGAGTTAGAGTGGGTACGCATGTCGCCCAAGGCTCGTCAATCGAAAGGGAAAGCCCGTTTAAATGCTTACGATAAACTCTTGAACGAGGATATTAAAGAAAGGGAAGAGAAACTACAAATCTTCATCCCTAACGGACCACGTTTAGGGAGCAACGTAATAGATGCGGTTAACGTTTCGAAAGCGTACGGCGACAAACTACTATTCGACAACCTCAATTTTTCGCTCCCTCCAAACGGTATTGTGGGCATTGTGGGGCCCAACGGTGCTGGTAAGACTACCCTATTCCGACTCATAATGGGGTTAGAGCATCCCGACAATG
>CAYJOY010000260.1:0-3642 GCA_964371885.1 uncultured Lentimicrobiaceae bacterium
TGATGGGGAATTATTAGATGTCCCCCATACCTCCCTATTTCTTCTCACCGCTACCCGCTGGCACAAACTCCATCGAGATAGAGTTCACGCAATGTCGCGTATTGGTTTCTGTAAACCTCTCCCCCTCGAATACATGTCCTAGGTGTGCTTTGCATTTTGCGCACACTATTTCGGTACGTCTTCCATCGGCATCGGGGATACGGAGCACTGCACCTGTTATTTCTTGGTCGAATGCTGGCCATCCACAGCCCGAGTCGAACTTACTGTCGGAGGTGTACAGTGGTGCCGCACAGCGTTTACACACGTATGTGCCAGCCTCATAATGCTTATTGTACTTACCTGTAAATGGATACTCAGTCCCTTTTTCTACAATTACCCGATGTTCTTCTGGTGTTAAACTTTTCATGGTGGTTCCCTCTTGTGCCCAGCCTACCATCATGCTTAGGAGGCACATCTGTATAATTATTATTTTTTTCATGATGTAGCTTGTTATATGGTAATCTATATTGCAAGAATTGCGCCAAACTCATCTATTCAAACATAAAAAAAGAACGGCACACTTCTCATCCTCAAAGAAACAACGCATTGTAATAGTGTATCATTGCAGCAAAAGAAATTTTTCCTTCTAATTTTTGTCATCTTTTTTCAATTTTATCATCATATAATTGTCATTTTTCTTTCATTCTTTTGAAACATTCGTCACCTATTTTTGCCGTCGAACAACAATATTATTCTTGCTAAACTTTAATAAAAAGAAATATGACAAAAAAATTTACACTTTTACACCTGCTTCTGTTTTCCTTTTTAACACTCTCATCGCAAGGTGTTTCAGAGAATAATCAAGACGATAAAAAGAAAAAAAGGGTAGCTGCAAAGGTAGCTTTTGTAGATGGCAAACTTACTTTTGAGAGCGAAGACAAAGCGTTTAAGCTATGGTTCGACAATCGTGTTTATATAGATGCTGCTTATTATATGCCCACCTACGATATTACTGGGATGCAGACTGATGGCAATGGCGATATGGAAGATGAGATGTTTTACTCTGGCGTTGCCGATGATCAGGTTTTTAAATTCAGTAGTGGTGTTATTGTACGACGTGCTCGGTTTGGGATAAAAGCGACCCTTCACGACAAATGGTTTGCCGAATTAGATGTAGACTTTGGCTATAATGAGATTGAGATGAAGGATATGCTTGTAGGATATAAATTTAACGACCATTTTTCTATAAAGATGGGAAATTTTAAGGAGCCTATGAGCATGGAGCGGATGACTAGTTCGAAATATTTAACTACCATGGAGCGTCCTATGGCGGTACAAACTTTGGCTGGTGGGCGCAAATTGGGTATTGCCGCCACTGGCTGGGGCAAGCACTGGTGGGCATCGGCGGGCCTATTTGGTGCCGAAGTTTATGGTGTGCAAAAAGAACGTAACAGAGGGTACGACGGCTGGGGTTTTTCGGGGCGTGTTGCCACTAGCCCAGTTCTAAGAGAGAACTTTACACTCCATATTGGTGGATATGGGCAATGGCGTGTGCCAGAAGCATACGGACAAAGTGATAGGTGGCTATACCTTGCCGCTTTTCCCGAAAGCTACGTAGACAGAAGAAGATTTGTACGTGCCAAAATTGGAAAAGATGGCGACGGCGGTTACGTTGATCATTATAGCACATTTGGCGCAGAATTAGCAGTGAGAACTAAAAAAATACTTGCATACGGCGAATATATAGTAAGCTCTGTATCGAGATATTATAACGAAGGAGAACAAAGAGTGGATCTCAAAAATGCACTCATGGGAGGTTGGTACGCTACAATCTCGTATATGATTAGAGGAGAACAAAGAAGATACGATGCAAAAGAGGCAGAATTTAGCGACGTACGAATCAAAAAAGGGGGAAACATTGAAATAGTGGCGCGCGTGAGCACCCTCGATCTTAACGATTTTAGCGAACCCCTATTTCTTATTGAAGGAGGTTCCGCCATCAGCTACTCGGCACAAGTAAACTGGATTGTAAACCGGAATGTAGCATTTGGATTAAACTATCTATTTATGGATAATGATGAATATGCCGACGATAAAGGGGACGTAATGGGACCCAACGGCGAAACCGTAAAAGAGTACATGCCTAAAGGGATCGATTTCGGCGTGTTGCAATGTCGCATTATGGTATCATTCTAAAGAAAAAATAATAAAAAACACATAAAAAACATCTAAAAGAAAAACAAAAAATGAAAATGAACAAAATTATTGTCGCTGCTTTATTAGGCTTAACATTAACAGCATGTACTAAAGACCCAGATCCTAACGAAATTACAACACCAACCTCTGCTATTTCTGGTGTATTTGTAAACGAGGTGGCACCTAAAGGGGCTCCTGGCGATTGGATTGAAATTTACAATAGCAACAGCACTGAGGTAGATCTTACTGGTTGTAAATTATTTGATGGGAACGGAATAGCTGAGGCATACATTATTTCAGGAAAAATAGCAGCAAATCAATATTTAGTATTTGAAAAAGAGACCCATTTTGCATTTGGGCTCAACGAATCGGATGAAGTAACTTTAACAGATGGTAATAATAGCGTAATTTCAAAAACGGCACTCGATGGCCAAAGAGATGAAGAAGGGATATCTTGGAGTAGAAAAGCTGACGGCACCTACGAATGGAAAGTTGAAACCAAAGGTATCGCCAACCATTTAACCCCCGACACACCCTCTACCGAATCGGAATATATTGGAAAACTGTTTCTTAACGAAGTAGATGCCGATGGCCAACCAGAGGATTGGGTAGAACTTTACAACGGCTCTAATGCTCCAATATCTTTAGAAGGATTCCAGTTATTAGATGCTAAAGGGGTATCGGAAGGAAAGGATATTTATACTTTTGCTGCAACTACCATTCTGTCAGGGGAATTCTTATTATTAGAGGGTGAAACTACTTTCTTATTTGGTATTGGCAAAAGTGATGAAACTCTTACGCTGATAGATGCAGAAGGGAAAGAGGTAGATTTTATAGCTATGCCAGATCACGAAGATGGAAAAACCTACGGAAGAACTACCGACGGTGAAAATAATTGGGCGTATGGAAATGCAACTCCAGGAGCCTCAAATAACACAAAGTAAATAAAGGTTAATCATATTTTCTGGAAGTTACCATTCAACATTTTAGATGATGAATGGTAACTTTTCAATAACAAATACAACATTATGAAGCTGTTACAAATACAAAAATCTTTATCGCTATTATTAGTAGCCTTGGTGTTTTCCCAATGTAAAAACAAGGATTTAGCGCAATCTGGCACACCGTCGTTTCCCTATACCATGGAGGTTCCTTACGAACTCTTTTATCCCGAAGGAGAAGCTACGCCTATCTCTTTGGGGGGCTACGGCTCTGCAATGGCCTACAGTGCTTCCGATTCGGTTTTTTATCTGCTTACCGACCGTGGCCCTAACACCGATGGGGTTACCTCCGAAAGTAAAGTGTTTCCTATGCCGCTTTTTTCTCCTACCGTTGGGAAATTTGCTTGGAGAAACGGCTCTCTCGTATTGCTCGAAAAGATAGCGTTGTGCGACATCAACGGCACTCCACTCAATGGGCTCCCGAATGGCGATGGGGATGGTGTTACAGGGGAAGTGGCCTACAACA
>CAYJOY010000261.1:0-1949 GCA_964371885.1 uncultured Lentimicrobiaceae bacterium
TGTTAAAAACGCATTAGAATCTAGCTCTATCTCGCTTAGATATTGTTGATAATCTATTAATATACAGTTGTTAGAAGAGCTTCTACTAATAAGATCCAATAGCTCTTTCCTGGATAAAATATGATAACCAGATTTCTTTATTCTTTTTAATGTTTCAATTGACTCGTTTTCACTTTTATAGTAGATGCATATAGGATCCAAATAATTATTGTTTGCACACCAGTCTTTAGCAATATGTTGATATCTTCCTAGTTGACCACTATGTGTTCCTGTATTTGTTTTATCTTCAATAATTACTAATAATTCATCATTTATCTCAAAGCAAACATCAATTTTTTTCCATTGTTTATAAACTTTGACTTTAAAAATATCTACTGTGTAATCAGGTAGTTGTTTTTGAATTAGAAATTTAACAAACTCTACAGCTGTGTTGTGAAGATGTATATCATCATCACTTTGTGAATCAGCCCACTTCCCTAGCCATAATAAAAATGCATCTTGAGACAACTCACTTGTTGCGTAATTAAAAATATTCGGTTTCATTTTGTAAATAATAAAATAGAATTGACCCCTAAGCGGTTGCAAAGGTAGCAATTTTTTTTAAAGTTTATTCCATGTTTTTTCTTAGATTTTCCATCGCCTCAGGATCAAATATATGAACCCCTTGTTCATCGGTTAAAGGAAGCCCCTGGCGAGAGATTTGATTATATGCTTGTCGGTAGTTAGAACGCCGTCAAAATATAAGAAGATGTAACTTTTGTTCACTTTTTTATTAAAAATAAACAGAAAATCGTGTTTTTACAGTTCTAAAAAAGAGGGGAAATCTCAAAAATCTCCCCTCATATTTTAGTTGCTTGTTGCAATGGCTATTCCGCTGGTGGCGCAGTAGCTTCAAAAACAACAGAAGTGGTGGTTGCTGGTGCACCAAAGCCAATAACGCCAATGCCGTAGCTCAACTTAATGTAGCCAGATTCTTCAGCTAATACCCCCTTTTCAGTTTCTAATTCAGCAAGAAATTCTGCGTGTAAAGCATTCATTTCATCCAAAAAACTTTCCTTATAAGGAGCAAAGGTCTTTTCGAGTTTTTTTTCACTGGATGTAAAAGTTTTGTAATTGTAATCCTCGCAAATGGCTTCGGCTTTCCTCGTGTAATCTTCTAATATAGATTGTAGGGTAGAAGATCCAGAAGCCTGAGCATTATATATCTCGGTTCCAGCAGTAACAATATATTCATTGCTTTCTGTACAAGACATGAATAATAATGACGAGATAAATAACATGAAGGGTAAAAATATTTTTTTCATTTTAAATAATATAAAAAAGGGGAATGAAACTCATTCAACGTCTTCCAATATTTATTCCCCAAATTAATAGTGGAAACGTATAATTAATAGTTATAATCTAATAATTGTTAATTTTATTGTGTTAAATTGCTATAATAGTCAGGGATATTGACGATTCCCACGGAGCAAGCATCCTACAACTGGCGCAATCGTCGTACTGCCCTAAATTTATTGAGGAGTTGCAAAAGGAGTTGGTTGATATGCTTTTGTAGTCGATCTCTCCGTAAATCCAACAAGGCTCTGATAAAAGCGAAAATAGGATTTCGTAGAATAAACCCACCTTTTGGTAGATGGCGATGGCTTTGAGCCATAAAAAGGGTGATATTTGCACCATAATTATTGAAAGGGACTTCTCAACATTTCCCATCGATTTTATAACAATCATTAATAAGACAAAAAATCTCTGTTGAAAAGCAATGGTGCTAATGAATAGGAAAAATGAACATAAAATAATGGCGGTGGAGTTTGCCGTGGTGGCTCTATTGTGGGCGCTGGTGGTTATCTCGCCCCTTTTATTCATGAACGACTTTAATCAAAACTGGCGCGCAGTGCACGTAATGTGGATGAAATGTGCCGTGGTGGGGGTCTTCTTTTTGGTGAACCGCT
>CAYJOY010000261.1:1959-3629 GCA_964371885.1 uncultured Lentimicrobiaceae bacterium
TTTAAGAAACTGTATGCTAAATACTTTGTGCTGCTGGCACTCTGCTTTTCCCTCCTGGCGCTGTTTATCCTTTATTTCGATGGAATAAATACCCTCCTCTCGCTCTTTACCGATGCGCCCGCACCTCATCGCGCTGCAGCACCAGTTGGTTCTGGCGGACCACATCCAATGGGCCATTCCCCCGCGCCGCGCATGGCGCCCCCTCGTAATTTCTCGGCAATTCCCCCTAAATTTTCGGTACTCATTCTGTCGGCTATTGTTATTGCCCTCGATATGGGGCTGAGCATTGGCGTGCGTTGGGTGGTGTCGGAACAGAAGCAATCGGAAGTGGAGAAAAAACAGATTGCGGCGCAACTCACTAATCTTCAAAATCAAGTGAGTCCCCATTTCTTTATGAACACCCTCAATAATATCCATGCCCTAGTAGACATTGATGCGAAACGGGCCAAAAATACCATTATAGAGCTGTCGAGTTTAATGGATTATCTTCTCTATGATACCGCTACCCAAGAACGGGTGTCGATACAAAAGGAACTCGATTTTATTGGCAATTATATCAATTTAATGCGACTCAGATATGCCGAGAATGTGGTGATTGATTTTTCGCAACACGGCGCCACCCCATCGGCCAAAATTCCCCCATTCTTATTTCTCAACTTTATTGAAAACGCATTTAAATATGGGGTCGATTATGAATCGGAATCTTTTGTAAATATAGCGTTCCACCTATCGGAACACGCCATAGAGATGGTGGTGAAGAATAGCAACCATGCCCAAAGTGTGCAAAGTAAAAGGAGTGGACTCGGCATTAGCAATAGCCGTAAGCGGCTCGAGTTGCTCTATGGCAACCGCTATTCGCTAGCCATTAAAGAGGAAGAGCGTTTATATACTGTCATTTTAAAAATCCCCATGGTATGATATGTTGTATTATTATTGATGATGAGCCATTGGCATTGCAGCAGTTGCAACAATATGTAGAGGAAACCCCTCTTTTAACTTTGTGCGGCAGCTTCCATTCGGCCACAAAAGCGCTTGAATATTTGCGTGAAAATAGTGTAGATTTGATATTTGTAGATATTAATATGCCCAGAATATCGGGGATAGAGTTTGTTGAAGCGTTGCATGTTGAGGTGAAGGTGATTTTTGTTACCGCCCATCGCGAGTTTGCCCTAGAAGGCTTTTCGCTCGATGCCGCCGACTATATCTTAAAGCCCTTGTCGTATGCCGCCTTTTTAAAGTCGGTGGAGAAGGTACACCATCGCTATTTTAGTGCTACCGCGCTCGATCATAGCGATAAAGGATACAGCTTTTTCCGTTCCGGCAATAGAATGGTGCGCGTGAATTTTAACGAGATTCTCTATATTGAATCGAAACGAGAATACCTAGAAATGGTGCTAAAAAATGGCGAAATAGTAACCACCCTAGGGACTATTAGCAATATGTTGGCCAAATTGCCCCCAGAGCATTTCGTGAAAGTACATCGTTCGTTTATTGTAAACCTCCATGAAATAAAAGTGTTAGAACGTAATGCTATAATTTTTGGAAAACAACATATCCCCATAAACGACCAAGCGCGTGAAATGGTGATGCGGTTTGTGAATAGGGGGAGTTAGTCAATGGTAACATTTTTCGATATGGATCGTACTGTGGTAACTGAACCTATAATGAAT
>CAYJOY010000262.1:0-339 GCA_964371885.1 uncultured Lentimicrobiaceae bacterium
TTTTCTCTTACTTGCTTCAAATTAAAAAGATAATTTCCAATAAAGATCTAAAAAAAAATCGTTGAAAAATTCAATAAAAAGTGTTACTTTTGCCGATTATTTTTTTTCTCAATAAAGATGAATTTTAAACAGTTTGAAGATATCGTTTTTAATAGAACTCCTGTAGCTATAAAAGATTTAGATATTAAAAGTATAAACGAAGCGTACGATTTTTTAGAGACATTTAGAGAAGGACGCGTTATTTACGGGGTAAATACAGGCTTTGGCCCTATGGCGCAATACAAAATCGACGATTCAGAGTTATCAGATTTACAATATAACTTAATACGTTCGCATAGT
>CAYJOY010000262.1:349-2737 GCA_964371885.1 uncultured Lentimicrobiaceae bacterium
GCGTGCAGCCATGGTTTCTCGCATGCAAACCTTTTTGGCGGGCAAGTCGGGGGTGCATTTAGAAACGGTGCAACAGATAGTGGTATTCCTAAATAACGACATAATCCCTTTTATTCCCGAACATGGGAGTGTAGGGGCGAGTGGCGACCTAGTGCAACTCTCTCATTTAGCCCTTACACTTATTGGTGAGGGAGAGGTGTTCTATAAAGAGGAACTCATGCCCACCGCTAAAGTAATGGAAATATGTGGATTAAAACCACTAACTCTTCGCGTGAGAGATGGGTTGGCACTCGCCAATGGAACCGCAGTTATGACTGGTATTGGGCTCGTAAACCTCCATTATGCAAATAAATTATTGTCGTGGGCAACGCTAACATCTGTTATGATGAACGAAATTGCTGGCTCGTACGACGATTTTATGTCAGAAGAACTAAATAATGTAAAAAAACATCAGGGGCAAACAATCATTGCAAATAATATGCGTGATATTACTAGTTCGAGCCAGCTTCTGCGCGACAGAAGCAACGACCTCTATAATAGAGATGTGCAACAAGAATCTTATTTCACCCATAAAGTGCAACCCTTCTATTCGTTAAGATGTACCCCGCAAATATTGGGCCCAATATTCGATACCCTGCAAAACGTAAAAAAAATCCTAATAGAGGAACTAGATGCAGTTGACGATAACCCAATTGTTAGTGTTGATACAGAAATGGTGTACCACGGCGGTAATTTCCATGGCGATTATGTGTCGTTAGAGATGGATAAACTTAAAATTGTTGTTACAAAACTCACCATGTTAGTGGAACGGCAAATTAATTATCTTTTTAACGATAACATCAATGGACTTCTGCCCGCGTTTGTAAATTTAGGAAAATTAGGACTCAACTACGGCTTGCAAGCAGCGCAGTTTACCGCTACCTCTACCACGGCAGAGTGTCAAATGCTCGCCAACCCTATGTACGTGCACAGTATTCCCAACAATAACGATAACCAAGATGTGGTAAGCATGGGGACGAACGCGGCGCTAATTACTCAAAAAGTAATAGAAAATAGCTTCCAAGTAATGGCCATTCAAATGATGGCATTAGTACAAGCAGTCGATTATTTAGAAATTGCCGATAAATTGTCAGATAAAACAAAAGAAGTATATCACGATATAAGAAAAATAGTCCCCCGTTTCGATCAAGATACCACAAAATATAACGAAATAAAAGAGATTATTCGCTATTTGAAAGAGACGGAAAAGGAATAATTCACTTGTTGTTTTTTTATTCTGTTAAAAATAAGATGTTTATAAAGATGCGATATTCGAAAAGTTTCTTTTTTATAAAAAAAATACTGTCATAAGTAAAACATTATTAAGAAATAAACGTCTATGTATTGATAAGTAAAATGTAATTTTAAAAAAAAATAAAAAAAAATATTCATTGTATTGTTTTTTTAAGTAATTTTGCCATCAAGTTTTAACTATTTTAGTCGAGTTTAAAGGGATTTCGCTCGACGAAGGAATAGAAAGTTTAAAGAAAGAAGTCCCTGAATTAATTAAAAAATAATTATGAAGAAAGTTTTACTAGTTTTTTGCCTATTCTTATTTGGGTATGGTGTATCTGCACAAAATGAAAATTTTTACACTGATGATAATGGTTACATAGTGATTAAAGGCTCCGTTTTTGGTGAGGGGGATGATAATAAACTATTTCACGAAGGGAGAAAATGGGCAACACTGTTATCCTCAAATTCAGAACTTGAAATTGATGAAGAAAATCAAAAAATAGAAGCCGATGGCACTATTCAAACAAAAGGTGGTTACAACCCTTTTGCAGGTGTTTTTAACGACTATTTCCATTATACTCTTGAAGTAAAAGTAGAAGATGGTGCCATGCATTACGTTTTTAAAAATTTAAAATTAACCAAAACTTACTCGGGTTACGGTTCAGCGAGCACCACTTATCTTATTGATGACTTAATAGATTTAGTATTTCATTTAGACGAACTTATTGCTAGCGTTGAGAGTGATCCGACCCTTTCTAATAAGGATAAAAAGAAGAAAATAAAAGAAATGAAAAGCGAATCAGAAGGTTTTACTGTAGCACTTCTAAAGGTAGAGGAGACAATATCAGAACATATAGAAAGCTTAAAGAAAAGAATTTAACAGTGTTATGAAATACGCACTAGTAACAGGAGCAAGCAGAGGTATAGGTAGAGCAATAAGTATAGAGCTGGCAAAGGCGGGTTACCATATTCTCGTTAATTATACCTCTAATAAAACTGCTGCAGAAGAGACGTTGGCGCAGGTAGTAAGTGCGGGTGCAACAGGTACGTTGCTCCCATTTGATGTGGCTTCTCACGAAGAAACTACAACAGTCATTAACCTTTGGCAAAAAG
>CAYJOY010000262.1:2747-3603 GCA_964371885.1 uncultured Lentimicrobiaceae bacterium
GGTGAGTACATAGAAGTGTTGGTAAACAATGCCGGTATAAGAAAAGATGGTCTTATGTTATGGATGGAAAAAAAAGATTGGGATAATGTCATAAACATAGGTCTCGATGGCTTTTTTAATACCACACAGCCATTGCTGAAAATGATGATGGCCAATAAGTTTGGTAGAATTATTAACATCGTTTCGCTGTCGGGAATAAAAGGTTTACCAGGTCAGGTAAATTATTCTTCGGCAAAAGGGGGCGTAATTGCTGCTACTAAAGCATTAGCGCAAGAGGTGGCTAAAAAAGGGGTAACTGTAAATGCAGTGGCCCCTGGTTATATTGCTACCGATATGACAGAAGAACTTGATGAAAAAGAACTAAAGAAATATATCCCCGCTGGGCGCTTTGGTAAGGCCGAAGAAGTGGCCAACCTAGTAGCGTTCTTAGCCTCAAAAAACGCGGCTTACATCACTGGTGAGGTTATTTCTATAAATGGAGGACTATACACATAAAAATTGATGGAGAATAGAGTAGTAATCACGGGTATGGGAATATACTCGTGTTTAGGAAAAAATTTAAATGAGGTAAAAGACTCATTATATGAAGGTCGTTCGGGAATAGGATTCGACCCCAAACGCAAAGAGGCAGGGTATCGCTCTGCATTAACAGGAATATTAGAAACCCCAAATCTAAAAGGGTTGCTAGATCGCAGAAGCCGCCTATGTTTACCAGAACAAGGTGCTTACGCGTACGTTGCAACACTAGAGGCATTTGCCCAAGCAGGAATAGATGAAGAGTTTAGAAATGCCCGCGAAATAGGTATTTTATACGGAAACGATAGCTCGGCAGCAGCCGTTATGGCTTGATTTTTCC
>CAYJOY010000263.1:0-668 GCA_964371885.1 uncultured Lentimicrobiaceae bacterium
ATCGCACCCTAAATCTGTAGTGGTAAATCCTAATAATGGTGAATATAAATGTTTTAAATCTTTATCTTGAGAGATAAGCATAAATCCTGGAAACGCATCTTTAGTGGTGTTAGATTTAAACTTAACCTTTTCTTTGATCCATTCTGCACATTCACGAGCTATCGCCTTTTGTGATAATTCATTGCGCAGTTTTATCTCAAATTCAGAGCCATACAAATTTCTTTCTCTATTTAGTTTCGGAATGTAGAACTCCCGTTTTTCTCTTTCTGTTTTATCAGCAGTAAAGGTAGGCGATGTAAATATAAAGCGCAGTTCTTCAATGTTTATTAACTCTTGTTTAAGCGCTTCAAATGCATAAATAGAAAAACTTGAAGCTGCTATCGATAGTTCTGACCCACTTTTAATGGTATCTTTAAAGTCATCTATAATAGCGTTATTTATATTATCAAATATCTTCATTCTGTTTTTAGCGAGTTATTCTCATAGATTGTATTCGATGATTACGTAGCTATGGAATCTTTAAATTATAGTTATCTACCTATATTAATTATATTTAGTTTAATTAGCTGCGAAAATACAATTATTTTCTTAAAGTTAGCTCAAAATTTGTATAATTTGTATTTTATTGAGCTGATTGATGGCCACTAAAGCGATTCTGTTCTGTAGAA
>CAYJOY010000263.1:678-1740 GCA_964371885.1 uncultured Lentimicrobiaceae bacterium
CGGTCAGCTTCGCCATTGTTATCTTCTTTAATAGAGGTAGATTTCAGTCTATTGTTTTACACCCTAATAATTTAAGAGTAAAAGGCAGTAATTTTTTTGTTGTGGACAAAATTTACTGCCTTTTAAATGAGTTTTAGAATTTTCCTTTTATAAGGAGTGCCCCGCAAGGTACGATGCCAGTAAATAACTTCTATTTTCGTAATACATACTGCTGTTATAGTTGTCGATAAACTTGGTAATCCACGAGTTATACACCTCTATTAAAGTTTCCACGGGATCACTTCTGCGCTCGTTACAAAGATCTACAATTAACCGTTGATACACCTTTCCGATATCCCAATGGGTAGGGATATTGAATTGGCAGGTACCCACATTGTCAAAGTCGCCATGGGTTATAGAATATTTTTCCACCAATTCGGCGGTTACTTTATCCATATTCTCACAGTGATACACATCGGCAAGGTTGTACAAATGTTGCAACTTCTCCTTACCGATAGCGTTTACCACCACCGCGCGTTTATTTTTGGTTTGGCGTGCTACATAGTCAATTAAGCTACACAAAAAAAACAGGTCATTCTCTTTTTTATCTTGTCGTCCGTTCATAGCACTACTCCCCTAAATTCAACACATAGTATGCCTGTGCGCCGTTGGGGTAAATGCCCCCGAGTACTACTATTTTTTCTTCTTCGTTGCTGCTCATTATTTCGTTGCAAATTTCGTAGAAACTCTTTTGCGATGCAACGGTTTGTTTGTTGGCTTTGAGTATAATAAACTGAGGTTTTACCCCCGCTTTGGCCATTTTACCTCCCGTTTCTAGTTCGGCAACCTCTATTCCATAAGAGAGGTTAAAGCGGTATTTAATCCGTTCGTTCACCTCTTGGAATGTGGCACCGAGCGAGCTCCAGTCGTGGGCTACTACAATCTCGGTATTGCCCGATCTGTTCAATAGCTCTACCTCTACCGTTAGCTCATTTTTGTTTCTAAGCACTTTCACTTCTACTTTATCGCCAGGGCGGAAGCGGCTCACCTGTTCGTGCAACTCCGAAACCGAGGCTATAGCCA
>CAYJOY010000263.1:1780-3585 GCA_964371885.1 uncultured Lentimicrobiaceae bacterium
CGTTGTCAATGTCGGCAATTTGCACCCCCTAGATGGCGCGTTGCACTATTTGGAACTCCTTGAGGTCGTCTACCACCTTTTTTACAATACTAATAGGTACGGCAAAAGCGTAGCCAGCATACGATCCGGTTGGGGTGGCAATGGCGGTGTTAATGCCAATAAGTTCGCCGCGGGTGTTTACTAAAGCACCTCCACTGTTGCCAGGGTTAATAGCGGCATCGGTCTGAATAAAAGATTCAATTTTCATGTCGCTACTCGAAATGTTAATGCTTCTGGCTTTGGCACTTACTATTCCAGCAGTTACAGTAGAGGTGAGGTTAAAGGGGTTGCCTACCGCTAACACCCATTCGCCCACTTTCAGGGCGTCGGAGTTGCCTATTACTATGGGTTGTAGGTTGGTGGCTTCAATTTTTAGCAGTGCAATATCGGTGGCGGGGTCGGTGCCAATAACCGATGCCGTGAGCGTGCGCTTATCGTTGAGGGTAACCTCAATAGTAGAGGCGTTCTCTATTACGTGGTTGTTGGTTACAATATAGCCATCGTGGGTAAGGATAACGCCACTGCCCGAGCCACCTGGTCGCTCCTGATATTGCGGCGACTGCTCGGTAGGGGGTGGGGTGCCAAAGAAAAACTCGAAAAGATTGCCAAAGCCACTCGACTGTTGCGCGGTGTTGTACTTGTATTTGGTTTTAATATGGACAACAGAGTGAACCGTTTTTTCGGCTGCATACGTAAAATCGGTAGGGTTGCCTGCCGCTTGCATTTCGGAATGAGCTGGAGGGGTAGCTTGCGCTGTGGTAGATTGAACACACGATGTGAGCGTTAATGCCGTGCCTAATAGTAAAGACAACGACACAATTAAATGATTTACTTTCATCTTACAATTAATTTTAGTTAAACATAAAAATAGAATGGCAAAAACCGTACCAAACTAAAGCATAGATGTTATTTCTTCAAATTGTAAGTAATTTAATTGTTCTGGACGTAATGCAAATAATGGGTTTTGTAGGTGTTCTTCCTTAAAATGGAACGATTTTAGGGAGTTTCGTAGTGTTTTTCTCCGTTGGTTAAAGGCTGTTTTTACCACTGCCTTAAAGAGTGCTTCGTCGCACGATAGTTTTTTGTCGAAGTTTCGGGTCATTCTAATCACCCCCGATTGCACCTTTGGTGGTGGAGTAAAAAGATGAGGTTCTACTGTAAATAGGTATTCAATGTCGTAAAATGCTTGCAACAATACACTTAAAATGCCGTATGTTTTTTTGCCAGGTTTGGCGGCCACCCGTTCGGCTACCTCTTTCTGAAACATCCCCACCATTTCGGTGCAGAGGTTTTTATGGTCTAAAATCTTGAATAATATTTGTGATGAGATATTATAAGGGAAGTTTCCAATAATGGAGAGCGGCTCCTTATAAAGGGCGGCTAAATCCATTTGTAAAAAGTCTTCACTATAAATGTTGAGGTTAGGGTAGTGGTGTTGTAAATAGGTAACCGATTCGGTGTCTATCTCTACCACCGAAAAGTTGAGGTGCTCTTTTTTAACAAGAAACTGGGTGAGCACCCCCATTCCTGGCCCTATCTCTAAAATGTTCTGATTGGCAGAGGTTATCCCCTCTACAATATCGGCAGCAATGTTAACATCGTTGAGAAAGTGTTGCCCGAGCCCCTTTTTGGGAGTTACATTTTTCATGTTGTTTTCCGTTTTATTTTAGTGTCCCTAATTTATAATGTATTGTTGTGATAACGATCCATTATTCTATGGTATCTCCTCTTAAGTTTCTAAATCGTTTTCTGGCATCTACCGCATA
>CAYJOY010000264.1:0-3571 GCA_964371885.1 uncultured Lentimicrobiaceae bacterium
CCCATCTTTGAGCGATATATTGGCATCTTTTCCCCATTTTTATCATCACATAGCAGGCTATGCTCTTCAAAAAATGAGAAAAATCTACTCAATATCTCATCTCAAATTTGGGCAAAGCAATTTTTAGAACCCCCATAAAAAACTAACTGTCGTTGAAAATGGTGAGGCTCTGAAGATTATTTTAAACAAATATGATGTGCCTAGAAACGTATTCCAGCTTTTTTCTTTATTTTTGCGCGTTTTCAAACAGCAGTAAATAGTATACAATTACAATAATAAAACAGACGATTAAAAATATGAAAGAGACAGTATTAAGCGGCATTCGTCCCACGGGATTTCTCCATTTAGGCAATTATTTTGGAGCGCTGAAAAACTTTATTAAGATGCAAGAAGAGAACAATTGCTTCTTCTTTATTGCCGATTACCACTCGCTAACCACCCATCCCAAAGCCTCGGAACTTAATACGCATGTAAAAAATGTTTTAATAGATTACATTGCGGCAGGTCTCGATCCTGAAAAATCGGCTATTTACATTCAAAGTGATGTGCCAGAGGTGTGCGAACTAAATTTACTCCTATCTATGAATGTATATGTTGGAGAATTGCAACGCGTAAGTTCATTTAAAGATAAGGTTCGCCGTCAACCCGATAACGTAAACGCAGGGCTTCTCACCTACCCTATTTTAATGGCCTCCGATATTTTATTGCACCGCGCCGACAAAGTACCAGTAGGGAAAGATCAAGAGCAACATTTAGAGATGACCCGCGATTTTGCACAACGTTTTAACCATTTCTACGGTGTAGAGTATTTCAAACTGCCAGTTGCCTACAATTTTGGATCTGAATTAGTAAAAATACCTGGATTAGATGGTAGCACTAAAATGTCGAAATCAGACAACGAAAACTCGTGTGTTTACCTTGCCGACTCGGCCGATGTAATACGTAAAAAAGTGATGAAAGCAGTATCAGACTCTGGCCCTACCGAGCCTAACCAACCTAAAGCACAAGCTATTGAAAACCTATTCATGCTAATGAAAGCGGTGTCGGCACCCGAAACATTAACGTTTTTCGAAGAACAATACAACCAATGCTCCATCCGCTACGGCGATATGAAAAAACAATTGGCACAAGATATTATTGATTACGCGACCCCTATTTACGAAAGAATAGTTGAACTTCGTAGCAACGACGAATACCTCCGCAAAATAGTGCGAGAAGGGGCAGAACGTGCACGCGAAAATGGACAAAAGACAGTGCGCGAAGTGCGTGAAATTATAGGAATTAGAAATTTCTAAAAACCAAAACATTTTATATCATAAAATACAGAAAATACAACATAGAGACGCGGCGCACCACGTCTCTTTTTTTTACCTTTATTACATACTAATCTATATACACTCAAAAAAAACATCACTTACAAATCTATTACTTATCTTTATATCAATAAATTATAGTATTTTAAAATTAGTATTAAAACCATTCCATTATTCAAAAAAAACATGTATTTTTGCACCCCGAAATTATAATAGATTTAGTATAGATATTTATGGCAAAAGTTGACCCAAAAACTGAAAATCATGGAGAAGTAACTTCTCACGCAAAAGGAAATGCATTCAATACCCTTATGAATATTTTTAAAAACAATACGAACCTTGTATACGGAGTCGTAATTGCTATTTTATTAATTATTTGTGGATACTTTGCATTTGAAAAATTCTATCTAACCCCTCGCACAGATACGGCATCAGCATTAATGCAAGATCCTATTGAGTTTATGCAAAAAGGAGACTCGCTCTCATTAAGCATTGCATTAGAAGGAAATGAAGAAATTGATGGTTTCTTAACCATTGCTTCTGATTATAAAATGACCAAAGCTGGTAAAACCGCGAATTATTTTGCAGGTCTTTGTTACTTAAAACTGGAAGATAAAGAAGAGGCGTTAAATTATTTACTAAAATACAACAATAAAGACATCGTTTATTGGTACGCTTGTCAGGCTTTAATTGGTGACATTTATATGGACTTAGGAGATAAAGCGAAAGCGATTTCGTATTATGAAAATGCTGTTGGAAACAACGATCCTTATTTCACCCCTATTTCATTAGTTAAGTTAGCAAAAGCATACGAAGCTGAAGGTAAAAATGAGAAAGCTGTTGCCATGTACGAACGTATTAAAGCAGATTTCTACGCTGAATATGAAACAATGGGCGTTGCCAAACATTTAGAAGCAGCTAAATTGAAATAATACAATTACATCATACTTTTTAACGCTTCTAATTGCTAACAATTAGAAGCGTTATTTGTTTATCCCCTTTATAAAAACAATAACGAAGGCCTAATAACCGACATAATATGAAAAAAAAGAACCTTTCCGACGTTTCGTCAAATAAAGCAAAAAACAATTTTAATATCGGCATCGTTTACAGCGAGTGGAACGAAGCGGTAACATACGCAATGCGCGATGCTGCTAAACAATATCTACTAGAACACGGTGTTGCTGAAAGCCAGATAAAAATGGCCTCGGTACCTGGTAGTTTTGAACTTCCACTAGGCGCAAGCATGATGTTAGATGCCGACGAACAAATGGATGGCGTTATATGTATCGGGTGTGTTGTTCAAGGAGAAACCCGTCACTTCGATTTTATTTGCGACGCTGTGGCTCAAGGAATTATGCGTGTAGGATTAGACTATGGCGTGCCGGTTAGTTTTGGCGTACTCACTTGTAACACGTACGAACAAGCTACCGACCGTGCAGGTGGAAAACATGGCAACAAGGGGGTTGAAGCAGCGGCTACATGCCTTAACATGATACAACTACAAAGAAAAATATAATTCTAAGTAACACATTATCTCAACTAATAGATAAAAGGAAATGAGAGTAGTATTTATGGGGACTCCCGAATTTGCTGTAGGCACCTTAGAAGCCATTGCCACTGTTTGCGAAGTAGTAGGAGTAGTAACGGTTCCCGACAAGCCCGCTGGAAGGGGGCTGAAAGTACATGAGTCGGAGGTGAAGAAATGGGCAGTAGCACACCAAATACCTACATTGCAGCCGGTAAAATTAAAAGACCCCGAATTTCTCGACGCGTTACAAAAATGGAACGCCGATCTTTTTGTAGTAGTAGCTTTTAGAATGCTGCCCAAAGAGGTATACACTATGCCTGCCAAAGGGTGCTTTAACGTGCACGCCTCGCTTCTGCCGCAATACAGAGGGGCAGCACCCATTAATCATGTCCTTATTAATGGCGAGAAAGAGACAGGGGTTACCACCTTCTTCTTAAATCATGAGATTGACACGGGCGACATTATCCTTCAGAAATCGACCCCTATTGCTCCCCACGAAAATGTGGGAGAACTATACGCACGCTTAATGCTATTAGGGGCAGATGCCGCAAAGGAAACCATACAACTCATTGAAAAAGGAGAAGTAAAAACAAAGCCACAAATTCCTCCTGCTACTCTATACAGTGCTCCTAAAATTTTTAAAGAAAATACAAAAATAAACTGGAATCAAAAAGCAGAAGTTATCCATAATTTTATTAGGGCTCATGCCCCCTACCCTGGCGCATAT
>CAYJOY010000265.1:0-3564 GCA_964371885.1 uncultured Lentimicrobiaceae bacterium
GCCTAGAAAAGTATACAATTATAACGAGAAAACATTCCAATACGAGGAGGCAAAACCGTCGGCAACTGATGTGTTGAAGCGTTTGATATGGCTTTTCGTAACGGCTTTGTCGTTAGCGTTAGTAATCGTATGGGTATTATTTAACTTTGTGGGCTCTCCGAAAGAACAGATATTAGAAAAGGAGAACAACGAACTAAGAGCTTTTTTGGAAAATGTTAACCTTCATCTCCAAAATATGGATATTGTATTAGAAGATATTCAAAACAGAGATGACCAAGTATATAGAGCCATTTTCGAGGCTAACCCAATTCCAATAGAGGAGCGCAACCCATTTTTGAAACAGCAACAAGTAATGAGCGATAATGCCACCGGCGAAACGATGAACATGTTGCAAATGGCCGAGGCAAAAACCAACCAGTTGGTATATCAGTTGGCATTACAAGAACGTTCGTTAGATACGATCTCTCAGTTAGTAAAGGATAAGAACGACCTCTTAAAGGCGATTCCAGCCATACGTCCTATAAAAATGATGTATAGAATTAATTCTGGCTTTGGGATGCGTTTTCACCCTATTTTAAAAGTGCGCCGTCCGCATCAAGGGGTAGATATAGCCGCCCCAAGAGGTACCCCTATTTATGCCACCGCCGATGGGGTAGTGAGTAGAGAAAAACAGTACTCCGACTACGGTATTACCGTAGTTATAAACCATGGGTTTTCCTATTCAACATTATATGCACACATGTCGAAAAAGGCTGTGAAGCCAGGGCAGAAGGTGAAAAGGGGCGAGCTAATAGGTTATGTGGGAAGTACTGGACTCTCGTTGGGGAACCATCTACATTATGAAGTTCGTAAAAATGGGCGCCCCGTTAATCCGGTCCACTATTTCTTCCACGACATAACGCCCGAAGAATACGAACTTATATTAAAATCGTCGAAAGAGGTAAATCAAGCCTTGTCGTAACGTTTGTAAAGGGGACTTCTAAAAATTGCTTTGCGCAGATTTGAGATATTGAGTAGATTTTTCTCATTTTTTGAAGAGCATAGCCTGCTATGTGATGATAAAAATGGGGAAAAGATGCCAATATATCGCGCAAAGATGGGTAAAACAGAGATTTTTTGTCCATTTTAATTATTGTTATAAAATCAATGGGGAATTATTAGATGTCCCCTAAATAGAGTTCATTCATAAGTAAATAAAAAAGGGTGATTGCATTGGCAACCACCCTTTTTGAATTGTTATCAAGTTGTTATTACTTCACCTCTTCAAAGTCAACGTCGGTAACGTTATCGTTTGCAGCGGTTTTCGTGTTTTCTTGTTGTTGTTGTGCACCAGGGTCTTGTGTTGCTCCACCTTCTTGTCCTGGGGCATTTCCTTGTGCGTACATTTTTTGCGAAGCTTCGTTCCAAGCTGCGTTTAGTTCGGCAGTAGCAGCGTCAATGTCTGCAAAGTTTTTGTCGGCATGTGCTTGTTTTAGCTTAGCAGCAGCGGCTTCTATCTTTTCTTTGTCGCCAGCCTCTATTTTGTCGGCAAGCTCGGTCAATTGTTTCTCGGTGTTAAACACTAACGAGTCGGCTTGATTCAATTTGTCAATCTCTTCTTTTGCTTTCTTGTCGGCATCGGCGTTGGCTTCAGCTTCCGCTTTCATTCTTTTAATTTCATCGTCCGAAAGTCCCGAAGAGGCTTCTATTCTAATGTTTTGCTCTTTGCCACTCGCCTTGTCTTTAGCGGTTACACTTAAAATACCATTCGAGTCGATGTCGAAAGTAACCTCTACTTGAGGAACTCCTCTAGGCGCTGATGGGATGCCATCTAAGTGGAAGCGACCAATACTCTTGTTTTGCGTAGCCATTGGACGTTCTCCTTGTAAAACATGCACTTCAACAGAGGTTTGATTATCGGCAGCAGTAGTAAAAGTTTCTGTTTTTTTAGTAGGGATAGTAGTGTTCGATTCAATTAAGCGGGTCATTACACCACCTAATGTTTCTAATCCTAACGAAAGTGGCGTTACATCGAGAAGCAGAATGTCGGTAACATCACCACTTAACACACCACCTTGAATAGCAGCACCTACCGCTACTACCTCGTCGGGGTTAACCCCTTTAGATGGCGTTTTTCCGAAGAACTCTTCCACCACTTTTTGGATTGCAGGAATACGGGTTGAGCCCCCTACTAGGATCACCTCGTCGATGTCGGAGGTTCTCATGCCAGCATCCGATAACGCTTTTTTACAAGGTTCGATAGTTCTGCGGATAAGAGTGTCGCAAAGTTGTTCGAACTGAGCACGAGACAAACTGCGCACTAAGTGTTGAGGAATGCCATCAATTGGCATAATGTATGGAAGGTTTATTTCCGTTTGGTTAGAACTCGATAATTCTATTTTGGCTTTTTCGGCAGCCTCTTTTAAACGTTGTAATGCCATTGGATCTTTACGAAGATCGATGTTGAAGTCTTTTCTAAACTCATCAGCTAACCAGTCAATAATGGCTTGGTCAAAGTCGTCGCCACCAAGGTGCGTGTCGCCATTGGTCGATTTTACCTCAAATACACCGTCTCCTAATTCAAGGATAGAGATGTCGAAAGTACCACCACCTAAGTCGAAAACAGCCACTTTAGAGTCCATCTTCTTCTTGTCTAAACCGTATGCTAACGCCGCCGCAGTAGGTTCATTAATGATTCTTTTTACTGTTAAACCAGCAATTTCACCAGCCTCTTTAGTGGCTTGACGTTGAGAGTCGCTAAAATATGCAGGTACGGTAATTACCGCCTCTGTTACCTCTGTTCCTAAATAATCTTCGGCAGTTTTTTTCATTTTTTGAAGCACCATTGCCGAGATTTCTTGTGGTGTAAAATGGCGATCGTCAATTTTTACCTTTGGTAAATTGTTCGATGATTTTTCTACGATATAAGGGATTCTTCCCACCTCGTTAGCCACTTGGTCGAAGTTTTCTCCCATAAATCTTTTAATAGAATAGATGGTTTTGGTAGGGTTTGTAATCGCTTGACGCTTAGCAGGGTCGCCCACTTTGCGCTCGTTTTCACCCACAAAGGCTACGATAGAAGGGGTAGTACGTCTCCCCTCGCTGTTAGGAATAACAACAGGCTCGCTGCCTTCCATTACTGCCACACATGAGTTGGTGGTTCCTAAGTCAATTCCAATGATTTTTCCCATGATAATATTTGTTTTTAATTGTTAATAATTTTCTTTATCGAAAATAATATTGCAATAATCGTGCCGATTTTTAATATTGATGCGTTTTTTTGCTTTTTTTAACGAATTTTTGAGGTTGGTGGATGAATTTCTTTCTTTGTCTATTGTGTAATGCACAGCAAACAAATGCGTTAAATAAAATTAATGAATTTTTTAACCAATAGATGGTTTTTTGTGATACTTAGGAATAATATGCCTAGGGTAGATTTTTGAGTAGCAATATAGCTAAAATATCATACAAAATATGCTACTTTATTGCTGTTTGCTGATATACCTGTTCAATATCTTCCCAATATTTTCTGCATTTTTTTTGATATTTTCTAAAATTTTTAATTAAAAAATATTCTTGAAAGAA
>CAYJOY010000266.1:0-3553 GCA_964371885.1 uncultured Lentimicrobiaceae bacterium
ATCCTTCAGGAAAATCGCAAGAACGTAATTTGTTAGATCTAGACACCTTACGTCATAACCAAGAGTGTATTAAAAAACAGTTGGAGAAATTCCTCGATTTTAACAGCGGTGCCGATAATTCGGCAAAGTTGGTGAACAACTACGACTGGATGTCTACTTTTTCATTCCTCGATTTTATTAGAGATATTGGAAAACACATTACCGTTAACTACATGATGGCCAAAGATTCTGTTAAGAAACGGTTCTCTGGCGAAGGGGAAGGAATGTCGTTTACCGAATTTACCTACCAGTTAGTGCAAGGGTACGATTATTTATATCTTCACCAAAACCATAACTGCAAATTGCAAATGGGTGGTTCCGATCAGTGGGGCAACATCACTACAGGAACGGAACTAATTAGAAGAAAAGCGGGCGGCGAAGCATTTGCCATTACCTGTCCATTAATTACCAAAGCCGATGGTGGTAAATTTGGAAAGACAGAGCAAGGAAACATCTGGCTCGATCCAGAGAAAACCTCTCCTTACGCATTTTACCAATTCTGGCTCAACTGCTCCGATGACGACTCTAAACGTTACATCCGTATCTTCACCCTATTTACCAAAGAAGAGGTAGAAGCGATGGAGCAAGAGCACGACGCGGCACCACATTTGAGAATATTACAGAAAGCATTAGCGAAAGATTTAACCATCCGCGTGCACTCTGAAGAGGAGTACAATGCCGCAGTGAGCGCCTCAGAGATTTTGTTCGGAAAAGGGACTGCCGAGTCGTTAAGTGCACTTCCAGAATCGACATTCTTATCGGTATTTGAAGGGGTACCTCAATTCCAAATTACACGCGAGCAACTCGAAGCGGGCATCCCAATTATCGATTTCCTTGGGGAAACACCTGCCATCCTTCCTTCGAAAAGTGAAGCGAGAAGAGCGCTGAAAGAGAACGCTATCTCTATTAATAAAAACAAAGTGAACGATGCCACGATGGTGAACACCGATTTTCTTCTCAATCAAAAATATATATTGGTACAAAAAGGGAAGAAAAATTACTACATTGTGGTGGTGCAATAATTGAACGAACAAAAAATGAAAGAAGGACAAGATATAGATGACCAAATAGTTGAGTTTCTTGAAGAAAAATCAAAAATTGCCTACCAAGACGCCATTAGTAATGGCAATGAAGCAACGATTTTAAAAGGGAGACGAATTGTCACCATTCAAAGCGACGGTTCTGAAATTGAAATTGGCACGGTTAAAAAAGTTTCACATAAAGTAAAAGAAAACGAAAGAATAATCGCGTTATAATGGAATCTAACGCAAAACGATTGAGGCTGGCTTTGGCCGGCCTTTTTTATACAAAAAACTATGAAGTTAAAACAACCATTATATAACGACATCAAAAATATCATTTTCGATTTTGGAAATGTGATTCTCGATATTGACATTCAACGCACTTTGGCGCAGTTTCAGCAATTGGGCATTGCGGGGTTAAAGATAGAAGACATTCATCCCCATCAAACAGGCCCTTTCCTCGAATTGGAGCTAGGCACCATTTCCGACGAAGGTTTTTTAGCCGCATTGAGGCACACTTATCCCGATGCTGCCAATTTTAGCGATGCGCAAATTTGGGAGGCGTGGAACAAGCTGCTCCTTTCCTACGATCCTAAAAGGATAGCGTTGCTGCACAACATAAAAGCGCAGTACAACATCTATTTACTTAGCAACACCAATCATCCTCATAGAATTTTCTTTTTAGAAGATTTTCGCAAACAATTTGGCTACGAGCTTGCCACCATTTTCAAAAAGTGCTACTATTCCGATGAGATGAAGCTGCGCAAACCCGATCCTGTAATCTATAGCACTTTGTTGGAAGATGCGGGGATTAAAGCTTCTGAAACGCTCTTTATTGACGACAACCTTTGCAACTTTTCCGGCTCGGAGGCGGTGGGCATTCACGGTTACCATCTCACTGGCGGCGAAACCATTTTAGACCTTTTTGAATAGTATGAGAGTAGTTTTACAACGGGTAACAGAAGCCTCGGTTACCATAGATGGTAACGTTTGGAGCAAGATTAGCGCGGGGCTCTTTCTCTTGATAGGGATTGAACACCAAGACACCGAAGAGGACGCCAAGTGGTTGGTGGGCAAAATTGCCAATCTCCGTATTTTCGATGATGCCGACGGGGTAATGAATTGCTCGGTGAAAGATATTGGCGGCGAGGTGCTGGCGGTGAGCCAGTTTACATTGCAAGCCTCTACTAAAAAAGGGAACCGACCTTCGTATATTAATGCGGCGCGCCCCGAAGTAGCTAATCCACTTTACGAAAAATTTAAGGCACTTCTATCGCTGGAACTGGGCAAAGAGGTACAAAGCGGAAAGTTTGGCGCCGACATGCAATGCGCCCTCATCAACAACGGACCCGTTACCATTTGGATAGATTCGAAGAATAGGGGGTAGTTGGAGTACTATACTCCGTATCCGTCAATATAATGCTCAGGGTATATAATACGCATAGGCGAACTTAGCAAACGATGCTTGTGATATATTGGCTGTCATATTTTATAATGTTAATTTTTAACAAAAAAGAAAGCTCGAAGAATTAAACTCCGAGCTTATTTTGTGGTTTTGGGTTTCTTCGTTATTAGTAAAAGTAAAAGTGTGGTAAGAAATGAAGTCATTGATAATAACCCCTCCTACCTCATCCCAATGCGCCGTATCTGCCCAATCTTTCAGTATTTTTTCTTTACTATTAGTTTTCAAATACGCATCGAGGTTTTCTAACAAGTTCTTCATAATCCTCAATTTTTAATCGTACATATTATTGTATAAGTGCTAAATCTAGTTAGTTTTGTCAAAATCACTCGCTTATTATTTCGCTTAAAACAAAATTAACAACGAAAAAACGATTGACTTTCATGGCGTTACAAACACATAAAGCAAGTGCTCATACATCCGCAAATATAAACAAAAAACACGAATAAACAAGTGTATTAACTATAAAAAAACAAGTACTAAAATTAACTCTTTCATTCGTAATGACATCTAAGAAAATGCTCTATCTCTACGCGTTAAAAATAAACATTACAAATCATCGTTTATTCTGAAAAATAAATTAACTATGAATGCCTTACCCCGCTTATTTAAACATTTCTATTTTGCAATTGTGGGGACCACTTTGTGCTACTTACTCTGCGAAGCGGCCATTTTTTTGAAAACAGGGGAATATCCATTTCATGAGAAATCGACATTCTTTCACTATTATATTTTTCTGTTTTTATTTTTTTGTTTATTATTGATTTCATCATTTCTTTATAAGAGTACCAATAAAAACACAAGAAGAACGCCTTATGCAATAGTGTTACTATTCGTATTATCACTTATTTACACAGCTCCACTAACCAACTACGCATGGATAATGAGCATCGTTACTGCTTTAATTTTTACAGTATTTACAACTTTGAATTTCCATCGTAAGTTTCCATTCATTATCCCAACGGTATCATTTGTATTTCTTGGAACAATGCTATACGTGGAAGTATCACGAATTTTCTATAATATAGAA
>CAYJOY010000267.1:0-3517 GCA_964371885.1 uncultured Lentimicrobiaceae bacterium
ATTTATTTATCTAATGGCCATTTTGTGGGGGAGTATTCTCGCCTTGCAGGGGCAAACCGAGGAGTTTAAATTTAAAATTTACGGAGATTCATTTGCCATCCCTTTGTCAAGTGGTGTAGCGTATGGGACATATCCCTACGATGGGAAACCATACCATTGGCATATTGACTGGGGAGATGGCACAACACAAATTATTAGCCACACAGATGCAGGTGCACCTCAAAGTAGTGCAACCTCACCAGGAATTACCCATAACTATGCTAGTACGGGAACGTATACTATTACCATTACCCCTGCTGGTAGTGAGGATGCGTGGTTTATAGCTTTTGGTTTTGTAGGTGGTGCATCTGGCGCAAACAGCGCAACTAATAAAAATAAATTGCGTGAAATTTTATCCCCTTTTACCCCTAGTATGACACGAACTGATATTCATACTTCCACCCCATTACGTTATGAATGGCATGAAACTTTTCAAAATTGCACAGAATTAACCACAACAGGCCCTGGCTTTACGCAAGGGTGGGAGAATGTTGAGTACATTTCTGCCTATTTTGCCACACAATTGTTTTACAATTGCGATAATCTTACGATGCACCCCGATTTTAATTTTCCTCAAGATGCAAAGTACGTTGCTGATGGAGGTTATTGCTTTACCCGTACATTTACTCATTGTGATCTTATCACAATGAATGATGTCTTTAACTTCCCCCAAGGTTTAACGGGCAATGTTTATATACTTGGAACTGAAATGTTTGAATATTGTGATAACCTACAAATGAATAATATTTTCAACATCCCTCCTAACATAGGTATGAATGACCGGGGTATGTTTAGAGAAATGTTTTATTCTGCAGGAACCTCTTTAGAAGAGGGTATTATTATCAATGATGTTTTTAAGATACCCAATCTTACCCAGGCAGAGATTGATGAAGATGTCCTACCAAGAATTAGGGGAATGTTCAGTGGGGCAAACCTAGCACAAAATCAAACGCGTACTATAGCCTCTATAATTGGGGAAACCCCAGATCCAAACATCCAGAAAAGTGTTTTTAGTCATCAAAGTTCTGCCATTTTTCGCGATTATAACAATACCCACGACAACTGGTTAGGGGAAAAACGTTACGCTGTTCGCTTTACCTGTAATACGGCAGGGGTAACAGCGCTAACAGTACCTAAAACCATTCCGCGCGTCGCACCAGGAAGTACAGCTACGGCACCTGCTGCCCCTACCGCTTCGGGACATAACTTTGCTGGGTGGTACACCGATGCTGGGTTCACCAATCCTTGGAACTTTAGTTCGAACACTGTTACCCAAGACACTACACTTTACGCCAAATGGGAGGTATCGTCGCACACCGTTGCCTTTTACTCCAACGGTGGAACTGCTGTTGCTAACGAGATAGTACTAGAAGGCAACACTGTTACCCGACCAACACCTCCTACCAAAGCGGGATTCTTCTTTGTAAATTGGTACACCGATGAAGCGCTTACCACCCTTTACAACTTCTCAACTCCTGTTACCTCCGACCTAGATCTTTACGCTAAATGGACTACCGAGCATTTCCAATTTGAGGTTACCGTAGCGGCGGGCGACGTTTTTGCCATTCCGCTAGGGGGTGGTGCTGGCGTTAGCGGCACCTCTACAAGACCCTACCACTGGTCTATAACCTGGGGCGATGGTTCAACGCAAGTAATATCGAATAGTGACGCTGGTGCACCACAAAATGAAGACAACTCAGTGGGTATCACACATACCTACGTAAATGCAGGCACATACTCTATTACCGTTGTACCCGCAAACAGCACCAATGCTTGGTTCGCTGCTTTTGGGTTTGCCAACCACGAGAGTACGGGTGGGGCTAATGACTTTGATAATAGAAAAAAAATAACAGCCATACATTCGCCATTTACCGTGTTAATGACACGCACACAAGAACAAATAAACAACAATGCTGTCGTTGATAACGAATGGGTAAATACTTTTTATAGTTGTGAGAATTTAAAAAATACTGGGCCTGGATTTGGCGATGATTGGGATGAAATTACAGAGGTAGGCGGAAATTTTGCCGCATACACATACGCCCAATGTTATAATCTCGACCAAATGGATGAAGCGTTTAACCTCCCACAAAACCTCACAAAAGTAGGGGGCAGATTTGCAGCAGGTACCTTTGCGCACTGTAAACTAGAAACAGCCAACGCTATTTTTAACCTCCCTCAAGGTATTACCACTACAGGTAACGATTTTGCATACATACTATTCCTTGATTGCCAAAACTTAACGTATGTAAACGACGTTTTTAACCTTCCTCAAAATATAACCACTTTAGAAGGTAGTTTTGCTTTCGAACTTTTTAAACAAGCTGGCAGTGAAACGTCTCCATTTCTCATCAATGAAGTATTCCGCTTCCCTAAATTAACAGATGCACAATTGAATCAAGGCAATGTGTTGGCCAATGTTTTCTATGAAGCTAAACTCGCCGCCAACCAATCCCGCAGTGCCCTCTCTATTATTAATGGCAACGCAACACCGAGCTCACAAAAAAGCACCTTTACAGGGCAAAATAACGCTTTTAGAGATTACCAATACATCCCTACCAACTGGGGTGGACCAACTAACACTGGCGATGTCCTTACTGCTAACCACAAAGTAGCCTTTGTAACCACCAAAGGGATTGCCCTCTCACCAGTGCTCGACACTTTCCCAGCACAAAATGGCGCCACTATTTTAGCCCCTGCCAATCCTACCTCTACCGAAGCTACTTTTGTAGGCTGGTTTGTAGACAGCAATTACACCACAAAATGGGATTTTGCTACCAGCACCGTTACACAAGATACCACCTTATATGCTGGTTGGATAAAAGAAGAGTTCCAATTCCAAGTAACCGTTGAGGCAGGGGAAAATTTCATTATTCCTCTATCGGGCAGCGATGGACAAGGTGGTGATTACCACTGGGCTATTAACTGGGGAGATGGCAACGTAGATACAGTTTCCAATGCTATATATCCTCCTGGTGAAGCGTCAGATGGAATACCACATACTTATAACAGCACAGAGCCTACCACCTATACCATTACCATTACTCCAGCAGGCAACACCGATGCTTGGTTTAGAGCGTTTGGGTTTGATTATGACACGCTGGCATCTGTAGCTAATTCTCAAACCAATAGAAATAGAATAATTGCTGTCATTTCAGGCTTTACCCCAAAAATGACACGTACTGCGCAACAGATAGACAACCCAACCATGCTGCAACCTGCTAACGAATGGTATCGTACATTTTATAGATGTGAGAATTTGACAAATACAGGGTCTGGATTTGCCTACGGGTGGGATGAAATAACCCGTGTAAGTTCATCCTTTGCAAGTAACCTTTTTATCAATTGTACCAGCTTGGATACTATGCACCACGCTTTTAATTTACCACAAAACCTTACCACGGTGGGTACTGGCTTTGCAGCATTCTTATTCGCTGGTTGTACTAACTTAGATAGCATGAACACAGTATTTAATATC
>CAYJOY010000268.1:0-1563 GCA_964371885.1 uncultured Lentimicrobiaceae bacterium
GAACAAGACTCGCGCTTTTTTGCCAAGTTTGCTTTTATCCCCATTTTTGAGCCAGCTAACCAACAAGAGGCTTACGATATGACTTACGATGCTTTCGAGTTTTCAGAAAAACACCGCATTCCTGTTATGATTCGTGTAACCACCCGCTTAGCCCACTCGCGTGCAGGCGTTGAGAGAAGAACAGTGCGCCCACAAAATGAAGTGAAACTTTGTGATAATAAAAAACAATTTATCTTACTTCCTGCTCATGCTCGCGTTTTTTACCGCGAATTATTGGCAAAACAACCTATCATGGAGCAAGAAGCAGTAGTCTCCACTTACAATAAATATATTGATGGAACCGATAAATCGATGGGAATTATTGTTTCGGGTATTGCTTACAACTACTTAATGGAGAATTATGTAGGAGTAACTTGTCCTTATCCAATATTGAAAATTTCTCAATACCCAATCCCAACAGAGTTAGTGGCTAGAATGAGCGCTGAGTGCGAAACCGTTTTAGTAGCAGAAGAGGGATACCCGCTTATAGAAGAGCAACTTCGAGGTTTATTGAACGAAAAAGGAACTGTTAAAGGTCGCTTAGATGGTACGCTACCACGCGATGGCGAGTTAAATCCTAATATTATGGCTGTAGCCCTAGGCTTAAAAGATACCTACGGTGCCGATGTTCCAGAAATAGTAGCTCCTCGCCCTCCAGCATTATGCAAAGGTTGCCCACATATTGATACCTATTTGGCCCTAAACGAAGCTATGGAAGCTTATGGCCCAGGTAAAGTGTTCTCAGATATTGGTTGTTATACCCTTGGTGCATTGCCTCCTTACAATGCTATCTATTCAACGGTAGATATGGGTGCTAGTATTACCATGGCAAAAGGGGCTTCTGATGCAGGTTTGCGTCCAGCGGTAGCTGTTATTGGCGACTCAACATTTACTCATAGTGGTATGACCTCATTATTAGATGCTGTAATTGAAAATACACCTATTACAGTCCTTATCCTCGATAACTATACTACAGGTATGACAGGCGGGCAAGATTCGCATGCGTTTGGCAGAATAGCAAAAATATGTGAGGGATTAGGCGTTGAAAGAGAGCATATTCGCGAAATAAAGCCTATATTTAATCAACATGCAGCTAACGTTAAAGTAATGCAAGAAGAGTTGGCTTACAACGGATTGTCTGTTATTATTCCTACAAGAGAGTGTATTCAAACTATCGGTAAAAAGAAAAAGAAATAATTGTAACCACATAAAAACAATAATAAAACAAAAAATTGAAAAATGAAAAAAGTATTTTTATTAACTTTAGGCCTCTTTATTTTTACAATGCAAGTAATGGCGCAAGGCATAGAAGTTAAATATTACAATGATGGTGTTGAAACCGTAGTAGGTTCAGAACCAGTCCGCGTTCATCTTGCAAGCGAGCCCAATATTTACGATGTGAAATTTCACGTTTACAACAACAGTTCATCGCCCATTACAATGTATGTATCTCCAGAAATTATTACAGAATTTCCAGATGGTTTAAGAACAGATTATTGTTTTGTTGATAATTGTTTGATGGGA
>CAYJOY010000268.1:1573-3245 GCA_964371885.1 uncultured Lentimicrobiaceae bacterium
CGTCACAATATACGTTAGCTGCGGGTGCAGGTTACACAGGTGAAGAAGCTTTAAAAGCTAGTTTTTATCTTGAGAGATCATTAACAGGGGAGTATCAGGTTAATTATCATGTTGTAGATGCTAATACGAATGATACCACATCGGTACATCTAATAGTTGTATTCGGCAACACTAGCATTAAAGAAAACGAGGCTGTGGCAACGATGAATGCCTATCCCAACCCTGCTTCTTCTCATGTAAATGTGGATATAGAATTACCACAAGGTAACGATTCTTATGAGTTAGTTGTGAGAAATTTATTAGGACAAGTACAATATAAAGAGATGATTAATGCGACAGACAATAACATTTCTTTCAATGTAAGTAACTTTAATCCTGGTATTTATTTATATAGTATAGAAGCAGAAAATAGAGTAATGGCAGTGAAAAAATTGATAGTGGAATAATTGTGGACTTTAGCACTATTTTTACGTCAATATATATAGTAAATTTACTGTTACTCACGTTTATTTGCGTATTTGATAAAAAGAGACTCGGATTAGTATCCGTGTCTCTTTTTTCACATAGGATGCTATCGCAGTTGTTGCGCGATGGCAAGTATAGAAACGATTGGTTTAGTTTTTTCTCCTATACACTCATTATCTTAACCCACTCTCTACTCTTCCTTACCGTGATTTACCACACCTTTCCTAATATCATGACTTTAACCTCTGCATGGGTTATGTTTTTCGTTTGTATGCTTATAGTACTCCTCTATCATTTTATCGTAATGGTGGGAATATGGAGCTATAAACTCTTTTTTAGCGCAAAAATAGCGGCAGAGAATATAGCACTGCAAAGGCTATTTTGCAATATCTCTATAACATTACTTTTAATGGTGCTATTACCTGTTTTTTTCTATCATAAACTCCTATTAACCCCCATCTTTATACCGCTTGTTTTTCCAGTAATTATCTATCTTACAAGCCTGTTAAGAATAAATTTAGGACGGGTTGATTTATTCCATTTTTTTATTTATTTTTGCACGCTCGAAATTTTACCCGTTTTTATTATTGGTAAAGTTTTGTTAACTATTGACGGTAATTTATAATATCAATTGTATCTAATTAATAATGAGGATAAAGAACATCTTAATTTCACAAGTTGCACCGCAAGACATTGAGAAAACTCCCTACGCAGATTTAAAAAAGAAATACAGTATTAATCTCGATTTCTTCAAATTTTTCAAAACAGATAGCATTTCTAGTCTTGAATTTAGAAAAACAAAAGTGAATATAATCGATTATAATGCGATCTTTTTTTCTAGCACCACAACTATCGATCACTTTTTTAATCTGATAAAAGATATGCGCATAACACTGCCAGAATCTACCAAGTATTTTTGTATCACAGATTCAGCAGCGCACTATCTGCAGAAATATATTCCGTATAGAAAAAGGAAGATATTTTTCCCGAAAAATAATAATCCCACCTCTTTATTTACATTATTAAATAAGAATAAAGAATTAAGTTTTTTGGTTCCTTCAGGTGCCGATGCCATAAAATCAACTTTTATAGATTTCTTTGAACAAAACGAGTTCAAGTTTGCTCAAGCTACAGTTTTTACAACATCAGCAGCCGATAATTTGAAGGATTTAGAGATAGAGAAATACGACCTCATTGTGTTATTTAG
>CAYJOY010000268.1:3255-3496 GCA_964371885.1 uncultured Lentimicrobiaceae bacterium
TCCTATTGGTGCCCAAGTGCTAAAAGAGACTTTTCCAGAATTTAACTACGGAGAGGTTGTTTTTGGTGCATTAGGAGAAAGTGCGATTCAAGCTGTGAAAAATCAAGATTGGAATTTGCAAGTGCTGGCACCTACAAAAGAACATACTTCCATTACAAGTGCTATGGATGTATTTTTGAAAGAACATGCCACTAGAAGAAGGTAATACCTCCTACCAGTTCCCCAAAAAAGAACGAATTAC
>CAYJOY010000269.1:0-3427 GCA_964371885.1 uncultured Lentimicrobiaceae bacterium
ATACCAAGGCGAAAAGCCCTAAATAACCGCACAATATAAGACCTCCAACACGAACACTAATAGCCAACGCAATAGAGAGCACCAAGAGTAGAAGTGTATATATTTTAACCTTCGGGAACTGTTTTAAGAGCAATATAATGGAGAATATTGCTGCGGTAACTGCCGCTGCAAAGGGGATGTCTTTAGAGTTGTTAAAGGCGTGTCCTAGTAGTCTTGGAGAAATAAAAGCTAAGAAAATGGCAATTAATGCAGCCCGCCAGCTTCCTGTTATTAAGTATGTTATCATTCCAACAAAGAAAACAATGAGCCATCCGAACCATGCAAAAAGGGCATGTCGTGTGGTGTGATAATCTTCAATACCGAAAGCTTGGTTTATATACTCTGCTATTACATCTGGCGAAGAGCCATAGTACTTCAAATTTTCGAAAGTCATACAAGTAGAATCTTGCCCATCGGTGGCAAAATAGTTAACTACATTCCTCCCTTGACGCACTTGAAAATTATCTACGTCGCCAGAGTTACCTGCATCTTTACTCATTAGTGGCATAGCTACAAAGGTAGCAATAGCAAAAAGGAGAAATGCCCAAAACCACGGGTTTTGGCAATGCTCTTTAAAAAAAGAATAAATAGCGCAATTTTTCATATTCATATAGCTGTATTTTAAGTTGTTATAATTACAAGTATTTTCTTTTTATTTTCAACAACTCCAACGGAGCTTTCAGAAAGTCGGTTGCTTTTAATCGAGAGCCATCTACATCGCACCAACTATATAGTGGATATTCATAGATTTTACGCACAGCATCTTCGTGCCCAAGATGGGCTATATACCTTGCCAATAACTCTATATCGAAAAGCCACTTGGTAATAAAAGATTCATTAAACAAAGTGGTTACAATAGCGGTTTTGTAAATTTTAGCCCCACATTGAGTATCATATACTGGCAAGTTTAAGAGGTTTGAGGCGGTAGTGGCAAACACACGCCCAAGGTAATGGCGCGAGTTTTTCCTTTTTACTTTCGCCCCTAAACGTCGTAGCCGCATTCCGGTTACTACATTGTAATTACCATGCTTCATCGCCTCCAACATGGGGGCCATTTCCGACAAAGGGGTAGCCAAATCGGCATCCCAAAATGCAATATAGTTACTGGAAAACTTCTCGGCAGCATACAACATCCCTTGGCGAACCGCCGCAGCTTTCCCACCGTTTTTTTCCAAATCTAAAAAATGTATTTGCCCGTTTTGGCGATGCATGTTCTGCAAAAGCAACAAGGTATCGTCTGTACTTCCGTCGTTTACAAATAAAAAACTCACCCACTGGTTTTGGGCAGCATAGTCGAAAAATTGCTGTGTTGGCAATCTTTTCGCTTCGTTATAACACGGAACAACAACGAGTAAATCCATTTTAGAAATTTTTTGCGAAAGTACAAAATTATTCTTTGATAAACTTTTGTTTTATCAATACTTTTTTCAACACTTCTGCAAAATGTTCATTGTCTCCCTTTTTATATCTGTTTTCGGTAAAAATTCTAGCTAAATTAGGAAGATTATTCTCTTCTAGCAATTTCAAAGTGTTTCTATGGTTCTCTTTCTCAGCATAAAGTGTATCTATCATCTCTCTATTATAATCTTGATAAACCTCTCTATGCACGAAAGCCTCTAGCGGCAATTTATCGGTTAACGGCGGCTTCTCATCTGGATATCCTATGGAGATACAAGCAACTGGCACCACATTCTCGGGCAGTTTCATTATTTCTATGAATTTATCAGCATTATAGGTAATAGTTCCTAACCAACAAATACCTAACCCTAACGATTCGGCGGCAACACACCCATTTTGAGCCGCTATGATGGCATCAATTACTGCCCAATGGTAACTCTGAAAGTTACTATAGGCCTCTGTTTCAGCATCGCGGTATCTACAATAATGTTTAAACCTGTTCAAATCGGCACAAAATGTTAATATGAGTGGCGCATTTGTAGCCATAGATTGATTGAAATGAAATGGGGCCATTTTTTCCATCATTGTCTTATCTTCAGTTACTATAATACTATGTAATTGCATATTGCCCATAGTTGAGCCATTGCACGCAGCACGCAATATTATGTCTAAAATGGCATCGCTGATTTTTTGATCTGAATATTTTCTTATGCTTCTGTGCGAAAGTAGCGTATGTATTGTTTCGTTCATTATGTATAATTTTTAGATGTTTTTTAATATTTTTTAACTATTCTTTTGGTTCATTAATAGAAGCACTTCATCTTTGCACTTCCATCTTTTATGACTCCACAACCAGTAGGGAGGGTTGTTCGTAATGGTCTCTTCTAATTTTGCAACATATTTTTCTACAATAGTGCCATAAGGGGCATCCATTGGCAACGGTTCAACAACCGAAAAATCTAATCTGTAATATCCTCTTTTTATTTTATTTACCACATAATAAAACACAGGCAAATCATACTTTTTAGCAAAATATTCACCACCATAAATCATGGCTGTGGGCTGATTTAGAAAAGTGGTAACGTAACTTTTTGAGATATTATTAGGAGACTGATCGCTCAGCATCATATAGGCACAGGGGGTATTGGTTTCAATATTCTCTTTTACAAAGTTTCTGACTGTATCTTGAAAAATTACTATTGAGCCATATCTCGTTCTTGCTTTGTTTATTAATTTCTCGAACACTTTATTGGTATTCGGTTTTCCCACTCCTACCCCTTGATGTGGGACTAAACTATTTATCCACAGCACCATCCACTCCCAGTTGTTATAATGCGAGGAGAGGAGAATAACACTCTTGTTCTGTTGAAAATAAGGGAGCAAAACTTCTGCATTAGAACATGTATAACGTTGTGCTACCTCGCGTTGGCTAATGGTTAACATTTTCACCATTTCTGCTGCTAAATCTATCAAATGGTGATAATACTGCTTCGTAATCTTCAAGATCTCTTCTTCAGATAAACTAGGGCAAGAATTCTTTAAATTACTTATTACCACCTCTTTTCTATATTTTACTAAATAAAAAAGGAGTAAATAAAAGGGGTAAAAAATGGTGTATATAACTCGTAAGGGAAGTAATGACAGGGGGTATAAAATAAGATAAAATAGTAGGCGCGTCACCATTCGCTAATTCTCCTTAATTGATAAAATTATACTATCGAGACGTTGCGTAACCAAATCGAAAAGTTGCAGTTTGCGCTCTTCGTCGGCAGAGTAATAATTAACATTATTTAACAATTGCGACTGAAGTAAATTATGTTTTTTTAACACATACGCATATTCACTACACACCGAGGTATCTAACAGCCCCGGTCGGTAGGTAAAATTGAGGGTACTTTCTGCTATATAACAATCGGTAAGGATAACCACAAACGAATCGAGAGGGATAATATCCTCTTTTTTAAATGTGCTATCAGTAATGGTGGTATTA
>CAYJOY010000270.1:0-967 GCA_964371885.1 uncultured Lentimicrobiaceae bacterium
CCCCCCGCGGGCGGGCCGGACGAATTGGGAACTATTTCTCAGGAAGAGAAAGCTCTGGGCGAGAAATTATCGTTCAATCAATGGCTATATACTATTTGCAAGGAGAGCTTTAACACATTATCTATCTCTGCATTAAAACCCTATACATCTTTACTAGAAGCTATTTATGACGATATTACAATAGATGGACATTTGAATTTGTCCTATGCGCACGAAATGGTAAGGAGTAACATACGCAAGGCATTTGCCACCATTCGTACTATTTCGACCACGGAAGAGATTGTGCCTGAAGCGGCGCAATTGTTACATATAGAGAATATGGAAGCGTTTGCTCAAGTGCAAACCACTCGCCCTCAAAGGTATCATCCCACACCCACCGAGGTGGAAAGAATTGTGAAAGCCGACGCTGAAGGGAGTAGCTCTAAAATAGATGAAGAGGTGTTGAAAACGATTGAAATGTTACAATCGATAGGACAAAATGAGATGGCTGAAAAGCTAAAACTTGACAATAGCACAGCCCCGAGTAGAGATTATACCTACCATTATTTGGCATATAGATTTGATTCTCAATTTGAAAAACATTTCCTTTTAGAGGTATTGAAGTTAGAAGCATTCCAAACCAAAACATTAGAAATCTATTTTAATGGCGACCGAACCTTTACAGAGTTTCAAATTAAGTGCTATAAAAAACGCGGCGAATCGTGGAGATATATAGGTAAGTATACACCTGACTTTTTAATTATTAAGCGTTCAGACAACCAAATAAAGCAAGCTATCATAGTGGAAACCAAAGGCGAAGGTTTTGCCAACAACGCCATTTTTGTCGATAAAAAAGAGTTTGTGGAAAATTACTTCTGTGAAGAGAACAATCATAAATTTGGTTATAACCGCTTCGATTATCTTTATCTTGAAGATAATTTAACTGCTAAAGACCGAATTAACAAAACGATAGATAGTATTAATAGAT
>CAYJOY010000270.1:977-3410 GCA_964371885.1 uncultured Lentimicrobiaceae bacterium
AGGACAAGCCCTATTAGATAATTTTGCACGGACGCGCAGAGTGCTACGGTACCGCGATAACGATAAAGTGGTGAATACCATGCGCCGTGGCATGCCGTTGTATGAAATGGAGCACCAAGAACGGGTAGGTGCCAACCAGGATAACAATTTGGTAATTCGCGGCGAATGTGTTTCGGCGTGTGCTTATTTAAAAGAGCAAGGAATAGAGATTGACTTAGTATACATTGACCCGCCATTTGCCAGCGGTGCCGATTACGCCAAG
This sequence comes from uncultured Lentimicrobiaceae bacterium, assembly GCA_964371885.1. Classification (GTDB taxonomy): domain Bacteria; phylum Bacteroidota; class Bacteroidia; order Bacteroidales; family WCHB1-69; genus CAYJOY01. Next base: position 1,240 of record CAYJOY010000270.1, read on the forward strand.
AAAGTGTATATACGTAAAAATCCTAAAGTGGCAGAAGCTATCGCCAAAGCGGAAGAAGAACTGCATGATGATGCCCTACGTGCTTTCGACGAGAAGATGTACGGCGATGTGTGGGATAAAGAAAAATACTTAAACTGGATGTACGAAAATTTAATGGCAATAAAATCGGTAATGAGCGAAACCGCATCTATATATGTGCACCTCGATTGGCATATTGGCCATTATGTAAAAATATTAATGGATGAAATTTTTGGAGAAGATAATTTTAAGAATGAGATAATATGGCAACGTGTTTACGCTCATAATGACACTGACAAATATGGACACATACACGATGTTATTTTCTTTTATTCTAAAGGTAGCATTATAAATTGGAATGTACAATATACTCCCTACGAAGAAAAGTACCTTAAAATGTATTCTATGGATGATGGAGATGGGAGAAAGTATAAAGTTGAAAACACGTTAGGACCTGGTGGTCGTGGTGTCCATTATGAATGGAATGGCCATAACAGAGCTTGGAGATACTCTTATGAAAATATGAAAAAGTTAGATGAACAGGGCTTATTATATCATACTTCTTCAGGATTTCCAAAGAAAAAAATTTATTTAGATGAGATGCCAGGAAAACCAATTCAAACAATTTGGAATGACATTAATCTTATCGCAGGACAGGCAAAAGAGCTCGTTAACTACGCCACTCAAAAACCAGAAGCGCTTCTTGAACGAATCATTAAGGCAAGTTCAAATCCAGGGATGGTGGTAGCCGATTTCTTTGGCGGGAGTGGGGTTACTGCTGCGGTGGCTGGTAAACTAAACCGCCAATTTATCCATTGCGACATCAACATAAACAGTATACAAACGGTGCGCGATAGATTAGTTGCGAATAGAAGCGAATTTGATATTTTAGAAATTAAAGATGGCGTGTCGTTATTCCGAAACCCTATTCAAACGATGGATAAGTTGAAAAGTTTAATACAGGGCTTGCGTGATGAAACAACTATCTCTAAATTTTGGGCAGGTGCCATTCAAAATTCTAGGTATGGTATGATTCCTGTGTACTTGCCTAATCTTTTAGATAGCGCAACTAAACTAATGGATATTCCACAAATGAACACCATTGTGCGCGAAGCCATGCCAGAACTCTCAGCAGATATTAAAAAAGTAATTGTATACTACATTGATATGATTGATGTTACTGAAATGGAAAAATTCATTTCCGATAACAACGATCTTACCACCATCGATGTAGAACTTCGCGATTTGAAAGAGGTACTCGATGAAGTGGTAATTGAAGATTATGCCGAATTTTCACTAGAAAATAATGCTCACGCTATTGTAGATGCGTGGAAAGTAACCATTAACCTATTTGTTTCAGATAGAGTTATCCAAAAAATTGATGCCTACAACCAAAAAGGGGAAGCCAACATGATGCAAAGCCAAAGTAGTGATACCAATGGAAAATCTAAGAAAAAATTTAATCGTATAGAAATAAGCAACGAAGGGCTGGAGTTAATAGAGTTTTTAAGTCTCGATTGTACTGCAACTGATGGGGCATGGCATTCTGATAGTGAATTAAAAATAGATAAACTAGGATACGTTATTCAAAACGGAATCAAAACTAAAGATTTTTGGAATGGCACCATTCATAGTGAATTGAAACCTTTACGATTAAAAATTCGCAATATATGTGGGGATGAGAGTGTGTTTCAATTCCCTATTTAACATTAATTCTACACATAAAAAGAGGGCTTCTCAATAATTTTTCAAAATTATCGTTTGAATGAACAAACATTAATAAACTTGATTGTCATGAAATGCGGAAAACTTGCCCTTCTATTTTTATCTTCACTTCTCCTGTTTTTCAACTCGTGCCAACCTGAGCCCAATTTTGATGAGGCGATGTTGGTAGGAACTTGGTCTCGTACCTCCCCTTTTGCTACAGAGGCGAAGCCGGGGATGGAGCATTACCGATATGATGCAGCGGGGGTGGGTGCTACATGGGACACTGCCGACGATGTGCAAGAGGAAGAAGCACAACCATTTAACTGGTCGCTCACCCACGACCAACTGCGCCACGACCACCAAATTTCCATGGGTGGGGTTACTACGAAAATCTATACCATTACCACATTAAACACCACAACCTTAACCTACGAAGACGAATTTGG
>CAYJOY010000271.1:0-3389 GCA_964371885.1 uncultured Lentimicrobiaceae bacterium
AATGGCCATAAAGTTAGCCATTTGTATGGGGGTAACACTTGCCTCTCCTTGCCCAATGCTCATCGAAATAACAGTATTCGGATTCCAGTAGTTGTTGTACAACCTGTTAAAGTATTCTACCGTAGGTATAATCCCTTTTAACTCGTATGGCAAGTCGGTATCGAACTCTTTGCCGAACCCTAAGTCGAGGATGTAGTCGCGCCACGCTTGGTACCCCTCTTGGGTGGTTTTGTACTTCTCTTTATTCGATAACAGTTGGTAGTATGCTCTGCAAAAGAAGGTGTTGCACGAGGTGGCAATGCCGTAGGTAAGGTCGGTAGCCGAGCGGTGGGCATGGCAACCTACAGTGTGTTGCCCCATATTATAGCCGCCGTTACAGTGATATACTGTGCGGTCGGTAATAATCCCTTCTTGCAAGGCAATAAGGCCGTTGGCCAGTTTAAATGTAGAGGCAGGTGGATACATTGCCATTAAGGCGCGGTTAAAAAGTGGGCGCTCCTCTTTGTCGTTAATCAGTATTTTATAGTTTTTACTGCGATCTTTTCCCACCAACAAACTCGGGTCGTAGGTAGGGGTCGATACAATACAGAGCACCTCTCCCGTTTTGGGCTCAATAGCCACAATACTGCCCCGCTTGTTGGCCATCAACTTTTCGCCATATTCCTGGAGGTTCATGTCTAATGTTGTCCATAAATGTTGCCCTTGTTGCGGCATAATATCTATTGTTCCATCTTTGTAACTTCCTTGCTCTCTGTTGTTAACATCTACTAGTACCATTCGTTTCCCTTTAACGCCACGCAACTCTTCTTCGTACGATTTCTCAATGCCGCTAATGCCAATATAGTCGCCCAGTTTGTAGTAAGGATCCCTTTCAATAACGTTATAGTCAACTTCGCCAACATAGCCAAGAAGGTGGGCAGCAATGGGTTTAGGGTAGTGGCGCAATGTTCTGTTTTGGACAAAAAATCCGGGCAACTTGTAGAGCTTTTCTTGTAGATAGCCGTAATCTTGCTTCGACAACTGTTGGGCAACTAACGAAGGGACAATGCGCGAATAGGCACGTGCTTTCTCTAGTCGCCTAAGGAGTTCCTCTTCTGTAATGTCGATAATATTGCAAAGTTCGATGGTGTCGAAACTGCGTAACTCAGAAGGAACCACCATCAAGTCGTAGGCAGCATCGTTGTATACCAATAAAGAATCGTTGCGGTCGTATATAAACCCCCGGGTAGGGTGCTCAACAATAGACCGCAACGCGTTACTTTCTGCCGAATCTTTATAAGTAGTTTCTATTACCTGTAGTTGAAACAGTCGTATTAAATATACAACCGCTACTAACAAAAAGATGGCAATAACAACGAAATACCTATTTTGAAGATTCATTAATGGTTAAGGGTGATTATTTAATGTTTAATTTCTTTTTAATGGCGTCTGGAATGGCATCTTTGTGTATTACAATATTAATGGTTTGCATCTCCATGAAAGGGACAGAAGCATAGAAATATCCTTGATAAGGGTTTCTTGAGTCGGTGCCCCACGAGTTTTTAACCTTATAATATAATGTTCCATTTTGATCGGTAGCAGTGCCCACAATTACCATTCCGTGATCGTCGGTGGTAGAGTAGTCATCGAACCCTTTTTGACGAATTTCTTGCGTGATGGTTTGCTCTTTTCTAGGTTGGTCGAAGGCGTAAATTTCTTTATCTTTGTCTGCTTGCGAAAGGGCTTCCCAGCGTGCCATGTCTGAACCCGCATTTTCGTTAGCTTCGGTAGTAGGTACAACGGCCACCCCTTTTCTCCAGTTAAAACCTTTATGGCTCACATCGGCACCCCATGCAATAGAGTAACCATTCTCAAGGCTGTTGTTAATTACTTGCATCATCTCTTCTAAAGTAACATTGTAAGAGTCTCTCAACATCCAGTTATCAGGAATTTCTAATGGGAAAGTAGTGTAAAATGGGTGATGTGTAAACGAAGTGATACTCACATAATCGTCGAAGTTAAGGTCTAACATTTCGGTAAACGATTCGGGAGTGTACTCTACGCCATTGTAGGTAAATTTTTCAGGAACTTCGCCTAAATAGGCCGATAAGATAGCATCGAAGCCCTTTTTCCATGCTGTAGATAGCTTCTTGTTAGGGTTTTTTACAATCACATCAACGTAACCTTTTAATAAATGGTCTAGCTCGCTGTGTAATGGGAGCTCTTCGCCGTAGCTAGTGCCAGGGTATGCCTCTTCTGGAAGGAACCCGTAGCGACGTGGCATCTCAAAAACATCGAAAAAACCACCGCCAGGTCCAAAGTTAAAATTACCATGCATCCTTACATAAATATCGGCTTTGTTGTAATAAGCGCGGTTTACAATCCACATCTCCGAAAGGTCAAACTCCCCTTTCCCTTTTCTAATAAGCTCATTTTCGATAAAACTAAGCCCCGAAAAACTCCAACATGTGCTGGAACGGTGCTGGTTCTTTACCGAAGTGTGTTCAATAACTTTAGTATCTTTAAATTGATACCCTTCTGTTTTTTTCTCTTCTTGTGCCGTAGCTGTTGTAAAAATACAAGCGGCAAAAAGTGTTGCTAAGAAATTGTTAAAAAGTCTCATAAATATAATTTGGTTTTAAATGTCTCTTAAAATAAACAAGCGGCAAAGGTAATGTTTTTTTCTTTCTAATAACAAAAAAAAATGTAGTTTTGCACTCCGTTTTTTTTAATTATAAAAGCTGTGTCTTATGCGCAATTTTACCTTCGTTTTATCCCTGTTTTCCATTCTTTTTTTCTCTTCTTGTAAGAAAGAATACGATCTTAATAATAATGTTGACCTTACGGTAGAAGTAGGAGGCGATAGTCTGATGTTTCCAATAGGAAGCACTGATACCTTGTATGTTGCCACTTTTATTGATCCTGATAACTTATCATATCTTGATGTAGATGAGCATGGGAATTATGCTTTAATAATGCAAGATACTATGGAAATAGATGCTTCGGGAAGCATAACCGCCAACGACCTCAATGTGGAAGAGATTAATACTTCGGTGCAGTTTAATCTCCAGATGGAAAATGTAAATATTGCAAAAAACAATGCCATTGGAGCCAATATTAATGAAGAAATGGCAGTAGAAGTGAGAATCAATAACTTTCCAGAGCAGATTTTTCGCTTCGATAGCATTGTGTTTGTCGAAAATACCCAGATCAACTTATTCGTAAATTTTGAAAACTTACCCACTACTGCCGATGCCATTTTGAATTTGAACATTGCCTTTCCCCCCCATATTAAAGTACAAGATTATCGCGTAAACGAAAACAATGTATTACAACTTACCCACAATGCCTCAACGGGACCGCTCGCCACTTCGGTCTACTTAAGATCTGTAACGGGAAATATCAATAAT
>CAYJOY010000272.1:0-3388 GCA_964371885.1 uncultured Lentimicrobiaceae bacterium
CGCGCCACTACCGTCGCCGCCGCCTCTGCCGCTACCCTTGCCAGGGCGATAAGCCGCACTAGGGTCGGGTTTAGGGGTATCATCTACAGGCTGTGCCTTTTCTTCAACGTTGGTTTTACTCGTGTTGGTTACAGGTGCATCGGCAGCATTTTGTGTTGCTACGTTTTCAGATGGTGCTGGAGTAGGTCTTTTCTTGGTAGGAGTGGTGTGCCCGCCACCGCCGCCGCCACTCGATAACTCAATGAGCAACACCTTCTTAGGAGGTGGTGGTGGATCCTGCGACTTAAGCGAAACGAAGAGAACCACTATCAATAAAATACAGAATACTAATATAGTAACTATACCCGATATAATGTTATCTTTTTTCTCTTGCTCAGTCATGGCTCTTATTTTGCTTCGGTGGCTAATACTATTTTGTAACGCATGCTCTCCTCAAAGGCCTCATTAAAAACGTTAATAACATCCATTAAAGCTACTACATTCTCTATTGGCACCGATTTATCGGCACGAAGAATTATAGATTTGCTATCTGAGTTATCTTTTTCGGCAGCTGCTACCAATGCTGGAAGTATCTCTTCGTATTGTAGCGGAGGGGTAGACTGCCCCTCGGGATTTACATAGTAGTTTTTTTCAGCATCTATATATACTTCAATATTACGCGATGCTAACTGCTTGCCTGAATCGCTTTTTGGGAGCAATAAATTGATAGCATTAGGGGCAACTAAGGTAGAGGTTATCATGAAAAAGATAAGGAGCAGGAACACCAAATCCGACATGGCGGAGGTGTTCATTTCTGCATTTCTTTTATTTTGAAGATTTATTCCCATGATACAAGTTATTAGAGGGTTGGCTCATGAAGAAGGTCCATAAACTCAGTTGTTTTGGCTTCTAACACATACACTACCGACGAGATGCGCGCCACAATAACGTTATAACATATATAGGCTACAATACCCACTATTAAACCACCTACAGTGGTAATCATGGCTGTATAAATACCGCTCGATAAGCTTGATATATCTAAGTTGTTAGGATTAGATGCCATTTCGTGGAATGCAATTACCATCCCAACTACTGTTCCGAGGAAACCAAGCATAGGGGCAGCACCAGAAATGGTAGCCAATACCGATACCCTTTTCTCTAACCTTTGAATTTCTAATTTACCAGTATTTTCAATAGCGGCGGTAATGTCGTTAAGGGGCTTTCCAATACGCGAAATCCCTTTTTCAATCATACGTGCTAAAGGGGTTTCGTTACCTTTACATAATGCATTGGCCGATTCTATTTTTCCATTTTTAATAAAATCGCGGATGTTGTTCATAAAATTGCGTTCCTCTTTTGCAGCTTTGTTAATGGTGAGCATCCGTTCTGTAAAAATATAAACAGCTAACGCTAACATTACTAAAAGGGGGATCATAATCCATAAACTTCCTGGATCGAAAATAAGGTCGAACACTCGAATTTCAGTTACAACTGCTTCTGGAATGGCAACTGCTGATGTGTCGGTGGGAGTAACTTGTAATAAAGGTAATGAAAACATATTATGATAAATATTTTAAAAAATTAAGTAATAAACGATGTTAAAAATAAAATATTATTAAAAAGAATGGTTATTAGCCATGTTTTTGCTACTATTTTTTATTTACTGGTCCTTTTAAACCAACGGTCTTGTTAAATATCAACTTTTCCTCTGTCGAATCTTTGTCAACACAGAAGTAACCCGTACGTTCAAATTGGTAATAAGGGGCTGCGTTGGCCACTGTAATGTTTTTTTCTACTAACCCTTGTGTTGTTAACAACGACTCGGGGTTAATAAAATCCACAAACGTTTTTCCCTCTTCTGTGTTATCTGGCTCTGGCACAGTAAACAGCCGGTCGAAGAGACGTATCTCGGCAGGTTTTGCATTCTCGGCGGCTATCCAATGAATAGTAGCTTTCACTTTTTTGTTGCTCAATCCAGCACCACTTTTGGTATCTGAATCGTAAGTGCAATGAATCTCCGTAATATTACCTGCTTCGTCTTTTACAACATGAGTACATTTAATAATGTATGCATATTTCAAGCGCACCTCTTTATCGATAGTGAGTCGGAAGAAATTCTTATCGGCATCTTCTTTAAAATCGGCACGTTCAATATATATTTCTCTTCCAAACGTTATTTCTCTAGTTCCCGCTTCAGCATCTTCTGGATTGTTCACTGCGTGCAATACCTCGCTTTGATTTTCTGGATAGTTATCAATGATGAGTTTTACAGGATCTAACAAAGCCATGGTTCTATCAGCCACTTTATTAAGGTGTTCTCTAGCGCAAAACTCGAGGAGCCCGACATCAATTACATTTTCTCTTTTGGCTACCCCCACAGTTTCTGCAAAACTGCGTAACGACTCTGGCGAGTATCCCCTTCTTCTTAATCCTGAGATAGTGGGCATACGAGGGTCGTCCCAACCTGTTACATGCTTCTCTTCTACCAACTGCATTAACTTACGTTTACTCATAATGGTATAATTAAGGTTAAGGCGTGCAAACTCGATCTGTTGTGGGTGATGAATGGCAAGTGTTTTACAAAACCAATCGTAGAGTGGGCGATGCACCTCAAACTCTAACGTACAGATAGAGTGGGTAATACCTTCTATTGAATCGGATTGACCGTGAGCATAATCGTACATTGGATAGATGCACCACTTGTTGCCCGTGCGGTGATGTTCGGTATGTAATATTCTATAAAGAATAGGATCTCTCATGTGCATATTAGGAGATGCCATATCTACTTTTGCTCTTAACACTTTGCTGCCGTCGGGAAACTCACCAGCACGCATACGACGAAAGAGGTCTAAGTTTTCTTCCACCGTACGATCTCTATAGGGGCTCGGTTCACCCGGCTTTGTAGGGATGCCGCGACCACGACTAATCTCCTCCTGAGTAGAATCGTCAACGTATGCTAATCCATTCTGTATCATCTCTTCTGCCCAGCTGTAAAGCTGCTCAAAATAATCGGAGGCATAATACTCTCCTGCCCACTGAAAGCCTAACCACTGAATATCTTCCTTGATAGATTCTACATACTCAGTATCTTCTTTCACCGGATTGGTATCATCGAAACGGAGGTTGCACAACCCCGCGTACTTACTAGCCAGACCAAAATTTAAACAGATAGATTTTGCATGTCCAATATGTAAATATCCATTAGGTTCTGGGGGGAAACGTGTATGAACTCTCGCCTCGTTTTTTCCATTATTAATATCGTTTTCAATAATTTCCTCTATAAAATTCATAAGCGTATAATTTTGTCGCGAAAATACATTATTTTATAAATCAAACATCGAGAAAAAGTGTAGATTTGCAAACTTAAATTTTACCTATAAAAATGAACCGTATATTCGCTTTTGCC
>CAYJOY010000273.1:0-3368 GCA_964371885.1 uncultured Lentimicrobiaceae bacterium
AAAAATATTTACAATGATTTGGATAAAGCTAAAGAAGCTGGATTTGAAGGATTTATTACCATTGCAAAACTAAAAAGCAACCACAACTTATTGCCCGAAGAGATGGGGGTTTATATGGTGTTAAGAACTGATAAAACGCAGCCCACTTTTCTTGAAATAGGAACTGGGGGATTTTTTAAAAAGAAAGACCCAAACGTTTCAATAGAAGAATTAAAATTGAATTGGGTGCCAGGGGTCGCTACTGTATATATTGGGAAAGCTGGTGCTTCCGATGTGAAAGAAACATTACAGAAGAGAATAGAGAAGCTTGTCAAATTTGGAGGAGGTGACGACATTGGACACTACGGCGGTCGTTACATCTGGCAATTAGGAGATTCGAATAAGTTGAAGGTATGCTGGAAAGTACTGTCGAAAAGCGACGGGGTTGAACCTAGCAATCTAAAATCAAAAATGATTGCAGATTTTAAAATGAATTACGGGCAACGACCTTTTGCGAATCTACAAGGTTAACACATTTTCAACAAAAGGAGAAGAAATCAACAACTTCTATTACAGTTGTTTAATTTTTTAGTTTCTCTAGGTTTTTTGCGTCATGTATTAAAACAGAAATGTCATTTCCTAGAGTTCTTCTATTATTATCGTATCTTACATATTCATCTTCTGCTTTCTTTTTTGCCATTTGAGCTGATATTGTACCTGCATTCTGAAGCACCTCTCAGCTGCTGTATTACCATGAACACTATAGTGCATCTTATTCTGAACAGTTTTAAAGAATAATTGCGCATCCTTATCCTTTTTTGAATAATCGGCAGAAGTTGCATATATGGCTTTTACTTTTTCATAAAATCGGGCTTCAGAAGAGCGAATGTCTTTTATTCTCTCAAGCAGTTCATCAAAATAATCTGCACCAAATGGTTTAGGATTCTTCAATCTCTCGTCATTCATTATGAATCCTTTCTGGACATACTCTTTAAGGGCATCTGTAGCTCAATTACGGAAATTTACCCCCACTTTAGAACGCACCCTATAACCAATGGCAAGTATCATTTCAAAACTATATAGCTTCATAACGCGCCTTATTTTACGCTCCCCTTCCATTTGAACTTGTAAGTATTCCTTACAAGTTGCCTCCGACGACAATTCATTATCGGCGTATATATTTCTGATATGCATTGTAATATTCTGAGGAGATGTTTGATACAAAACAGCAAGCGCCCCTTGCGTTAACCATATATTATTTTCATGGAAATGAACATCAATTTTGGTGTCTCCCTTTTCGTTCTGGTATATTAAAATTTTTCCTAAGTTTTCCATAGTTATATTTTCTGTTTAATTCAAGTTCCCAATCAAATTTTCCATATCTTCGTGCACTAAATAAACACCCACAGTCGCCACCCAATTCGCTTCGTTATTAACATCGCTATAGCCCTTTATCCCATTCGGCTCATCACATCATCCAAATCGAGCCTCTGTTCTTGCAGGTTCTTGATATTCATTATTCAAAAAATCAATCGTCATAGCTCTTCTTCTATGGAAAGTAGTTCGTCAAAAATTTGATTACCACTCCGTATGTAGTTATTTAGTAAGTTAGAGGCTGTTAATTATTTGCGCTCAAATCTATCAAGGGTATCTGGAGGTGCGCATTTCTCTGATTACGAACTTCATATCAAAGCTACAGATATAAGTGGGTTGTCTCAATGAAAGGTGTGGAGTTGTCAATCTTTTTGGCGCTCATATCTTCTTTGACAGAGAGGGCTGTTCAAAGTCAACCGATAGTCCTTGGCTCTATGAGTTTGGGTGGTGCTATAATAGACACAGATAATCTAGCGGAATATATGCAGATAGCAGCTGATAGCGGAGCAAAGAAGGTACTAGTTCCCGCTTTTGATATGGCTCTGTCAACTGTAATTTCTTCGAGAAGGTGATTGAGGTGAGAAACTTTAAACTTATGCCAAATTAAAACTCTCGCTGTATTTCTTTTAGAAGAAATCACTTTTCATGTCATCGAAAGAGGCAACGACCAAGTGATAAAAGAAGAGCTCAATTTCAATTATGACACCCGCACCATTAGCGATTGGGTGGTTGAGCAGTAAAATGTATTTCACGACACATTTCTGGCACACTTTTTCTTGAGTTGCCATACAAATTACTGATTTGCAGCGTTGTGACCTCGGCGGGATTCAAACCCACGACCTTCAGAACCGGAATCTGATGTTCTATTCAGCTAAACTACGAGGCCTTTTTTTTGAGGCGCGAAGATACAACTTTTTTGCCACTATTCGGTTATACACATCCACTAAAATCGACGTACACGGGCATGGCAGTATGGCAATGTCCCTTTTTTTTGATAATAGTCTTGATGATAATCCTCGGCGAGATAGAACTCAGTAGCTGGCGTTAACTTAGTGGCCACTTCATAGCCCTTTTCCTTTAAAATATGGATCACTTTTTCGGCAGTTATTCTCTGTTTCTCATCCAAATAAAAAACTTCCGATCGATACTGTGGTCCTATATCTGGCCCTTGTCCATCCTCTTGGGTTGGGTCGTGTATTTCGAAGAACAATTTTAACAATGTTTCGTATGATACTATCTCAGGGTTATAGGTTATCTTAACGGCCTCAGCATGTCCTGATAATTTCGTGCATATTTGTTCGTAAGTAGGATTTTCTATCGTACCTCCAATGTATCCCGACTCTACAGATATTACACCTTGTTGCTGTTGCATTAGGTGTTCTACCCCCCAGAAACAACCACCTGCAAAGATTGCTGTTTGTAGCACTATATTAATCATATCTTTACTATTTATGTACTTCTTTAATAAACTGTTCTACTTCAGGAACACCTCCTTGGTATACTAAATATCCGTTATACGGTTCTCTGTCCGTTATTTCATCATTTACAGGGGTTAGCATTAGCTCTTTCACACGTTCTGGATCATGTGATTGACCTAATGCCCACCCGAGTTTAATATAGGCTACCTCTGGCAACATATTACCACAAGGTATAATTCCTTTTTTCATCATGTCTCTACCTGTATCGTATACAAACATGTGTACATATCCCCATATCGTTTGCAGCGTCATATATTGGTGAATTCCTGCGGCATGCGCTCTTTCCACAGCTGGGTACATCTCTTTGTTAATGTGCCCTAAGCCTGTGCCAACCCATACAATTCCTTTATATCCTTTTTCAATAATGGCGTCTAATACATCCGGTTTCATACCTGGGTAGTAATACAACATCGTTACTCTATCATCGAAAGTTGGGATAATTTTTGGGGTTTTATCTTTTGTACGTTTTGCATACACCGAATGAATGGGTTCTACCCCAGCACGAGTTACTGTTGCAACTGGGATGTCGCCAATTGT
>CAYJOY010000274.1:0-3328 GCA_964371885.1 uncultured Lentimicrobiaceae bacterium
TCTGGATAGGTTATAGGTAAGATTATCAGCCCAATTATCCCTTTTGCACGCCTAAATCCCGTCGATTTTAGAATCAAATCTCTTATAGATTGTTCCATAAAGGCAACCAGCAAACGTTTTAAGCGTTTACAGCCTACCCTGTTGCGCTTATTGCCTTTATCTCTTTCTTCTTTTTAAATGTGCCGACATCTCACCCTGCATCTCCCCACTAACCACTAATCACTAACCACTAACCACTAGCCACTATCCACTAACCACTAACCACTAACCACTCCCCACTAACCACTAATTCCTAAATAATCCCTATCTTTGCACCCTAAAACCAACAACAATGAAAAAACCACTCCTCCTAATATTGTCGCTACTTTTAACAATGGTCGGTTTTGCACAAAAAGAGTATTTCTATCAAACAGTGCCCAACGATCCTCTAAAAGCGCGAATCTATACTTTAGATAATGGCTTAAAGGTATATCTTACAGTAAATAAAGATCAACCGAATATCTATGCTAGTATTGGGGTGAAGGCGGGACGTAAGCATAAACTTAATGGCAATGACTTTGCGCACTATATGGAGGCTGTTATGATGAATGGCACTTCTGAATTGGGGGCACTTAATTGGGAAAAAGAGAAACCATTATTGGATGAGATAGAAAGAGTTACTGAGCAGTTTGCAACCACTGAAGATAGTTTAGAAAGAGAAGAGATCTACAGAGAAATCGGTAAACTTTCTCTGAAAGCTAGCCAATATGCTAACCTTGAGGAGTATGAAATGTTAAGAAACTTGATGGGGAGCCATGGCGAAAGTTGTAATATCACAGACGATTACACCTGTTTTATGGACGAAATTTCATCAAAATATTTGGAAAGTTGGGTGGAAATTCAGAAGGAACGTTTTACAAATCCTGTTTTTAGAGGATTTCATAGTAGTTTATACGAGACCTATTGTAAGACTACACATCTCAGGGCTAGTGCATATTGGCACGTGCTTCAAAAGAAAATTAAGACACTTTTTACGCGCCATCCTTATGGCGATAGATTAACAGTAAGTGAGGTAGCCAATCATCATAATGTTTCCATTACGCAAACTAAACAATTTTATGAAACTTACTATGTGCCTAACAATATGGCTATTGCGCTCTCTGGCAATTTGGATTTTTATGAAACCATTGCCCTTATCGACCATCATTTTGGCTCGTGGGAGGCTAAAACTGTCCCTAAATTTCACCCTCCAGTTGAACCAGCAATTAAAGAACCTATAGAAATGCCCACAATATCTGGGTGGAGCAACCTAGCATTTTTGACCTATCGTCTCGACTTTCCAGCGCGATCGAAAGAGGTGTACACACTGAAAGTGATTTCTGAAATGTTGGGCTCGCCCATTATAGGATTGTTTGATAGCAATGGAGCTGGCATTGTAAATAGTATTACAGCCCTTGCCTATCCGATGGTGTATTCTGACTATTCCATCTTTAGTTTGTCAGCAACTCCCAACAATAACCGCGCATTTGATCAGGTAAAGGATTGCTTATTAGATCAAATCGAATTGATACAAAAAGGGGAGTTTTCCGACGAACTTCTTATCTCGGCAATATCATGTATGAAAAACGAAAATAATTGGAATTTGTTAGGAAATCAATATCGTGCCCAAATGATGATTCGTTCTTATTTGCTTGACGTCCCTTGGGAACGTGCGTCGCAATGCTATGAAAATTACGATAACGTATCGAGGCAAGATGTGATAAATTTTGCTAATAGATACTTACAAAACAACTACGCTACTCTGTATCAAGACAATGAACACAAATCGTGGGAAGAAGAGAAGCAATTGCCCGAGTTAACAGAAGTTCCTTCCGCAAAGAAGACCTCTGATTATTTTAAGAAATTCAAAAAAAGCCACTAGACCCTATTGAGCCTCATTTTGAAGTTTTGACAACATCGTTCATTACAATTTGTATAAAAAATCGAATTTATACCGATAAACAACAATAAAAACAGAGCGTTTACCCTGCAATTAAGATTTAAATTTGGAATGAAACATCAATTAAACCTACAACTTATTCCCCCCAATTTTTGATAATCACTACAGTGCTTATGATTTTAATATCCCAAGCACCTCGAAATACAGTAAAGAAGAAGTGATGAAAATGCTGAAAAAGTGGAGTGGGAATATATCGGCAAACGTAGATGACGAATATACAGTATCAGTTGAAACAATTCAATTTAAAAGAGAAGAGGTAGTAGAAGACGAGGTCTATTTTCTCGATTACGACGTTCCTAATGCCTTTGTCTCCATTTATACTACGGGCGCAACTTTGGATGTAAATGACATAGCAACAGCCTCGCTATATAATAGCTACATTAATGCCTTTATTACTGCGGAAATTACACATGAGTTGGCCGTTGGTTATTATGCATTTGCTTGTTATGCAAAGTTTTTTACTGATATAAAAGCGGGCGAACTAATGTACAACAGATATAGAACGCAAACTTTAAAAGATATAGATCAATTTAATAGCGAACAAATAAAAAGCAAAAAGCGCATCTACATAGTAGTGGCCGATGAAGACAAGGTCGACTTTAAGGCCTTGTCGAAATATGGGAAAATAACGAAATTGCCCATCGACCAAATTTTACAACACCCATAGAGGCAGACCGGCGTGTCTGCCCAATAATTTTTTTTACACATATCACGGTGCATTCCGAACAACACGAAAGCCGTAAGTCGGAAACACAAAAAATAAATACGAGGTCCACAATCTATAGTTGTAATAATCTATCTCACAATACTCTTTATACGCATTAAAACAGCCCCCTGTAAGATAGAAATCTTTTCCAACGGGAGGTCCCAAGGGGTTGAAAATCGTGTCTTGTTGGTAATAAACTCTATTTTCTTTTCTAAGGTCACTGTCATATTTCCAGTCCCAACACCACTCATCTACATTGCCGTTCATATCGTAAAGTCCCAATTCATTCGGTTTCTTTTGACCGATAGGCATAGGTCTTTGCCGTTTAAGATTTTCAGTGGGGGTGTTTTCTCTATACCATGCTACTTCATCAAGGCTGTCGCTGCCTGCGTAGGTGTAGCCCTTACTTAAATTTCCTCCACGCGCTGCAAACACCCGCTCTGCCTCGGTAGGTAAACGGTAACCATTGGCAGCAGGATTGATCGTTATCACTTTTTCTGATTCACTGTGCTTATCTAAAATTCCAAAATCCGCATTTTCTTTTAAAATATAAAATGTATGCGTTGGGATTTCTTCATCAGAAGGCTCTACTCTTTCTCTCTTAACGATTTCAATGTTATAATATGCCTCCAATCCCTCCATTT
>CAYJOY010000275.1:0-3309 GCA_964371885.1 uncultured Lentimicrobiaceae bacterium
TACTCATTCATAGCATTTTAGGAACCCCAATACAAGCAGGATGCCGTAGCGAACATCAGCTAGGGGAGAAGATGCTTCCTGAGACATTTTCGTTGCAAGCGCTACCTCAC
The DNA here is from genome assembly GCA_964371885.1 of uncultured Lentimicrobiaceae bacterium. Classification (GTDB taxonomy): domain Bacteria; phylum Bacteroidota; class Bacteroidia; order Bacteroidales; family WCHB1-69; genus CAYJOY01. The sequence continues at coordinate 111 of CAYJOY010000275.1, forward strand.
ATGCCATATCATAGCAATTACCCATTAGCAGGATTTTACCGCTTCGACGACGAAGGGACACAATCGGAAGGGGTAGACATTGTAAAAGATGGGAATCTTCACTCTTTATTGCTTTCTCGCAAAATGGTTAACGGCAACACGCATTCTAATGGGCACGGACGTGCACAAAGCGGCTTTCAACCTACGGCACGCCAATCGAATACCATCCTTACCTGTAACACATCGCACACCGATAACGAGCTGCGTCAACAGTTCAAAAAAGAGATACAGCAGCAAGGGAAACCATTTGGTTATTACTTCGCGCATATCGCTTCTGAGTTAAATGATTGCACATTACCCTCCCGGACAATGGTACCATTGGTGGTTTACCAAGTTTTTTCCGATAACCGTCCAGACATCTTGATTAAAAACATTGATATTGTGAGCACTTCGCGAGCATTATTAGCGGCCATTACAGCAGGCGGCAATACGTTGGGATACGTATCGGGACGTACGAAAGGCGAATCGGGGGTGGTGCCCATTACTGTGGCTGCTCCTGCCTTGCTATTAAATGCGGTAGAGATAGCACCTCGAGAACCGCGTATTGCGGCAATCCCCGAATCGAACATGTTCTCTATTACCATGGAGAATAATGACAAAATAGGGCTCTTTAACCAACAAGCCGACAACTACATTAACAAAATAAAAGGCAAAATTTTAGCTCCTGAAACACCTCCAATAAATTTTGTAAGCACTCGTTTAGCTATAGGGACGCAATACACTATTACCGCCTCATTAGGAGATATTTACTATCAGAAAGAAACACCAGTATACAATGAGGAAAAGTTCTTTTTTATTGGCACACACCGCCACAATAATTTACACATCTTGGAGCCAGCGCACGAAAGTACTAATGCACAAAAAACGGTAGCGCAATGGAGGTATAAGGAGAACTTCGCGCCCAATACAGTAGATGGAGAGAAGGCACTTCGCGATTTTAGCACTATTGCAAACCACAACGTTAGCAATGAAACCTATACCTTGGAGGGGCATATCGTCTCTACCTTAAATCACGTTACCTCCTTTCTTTCCAAATCTTTACTGCACTATCCTAGTATTGTTTCCTCTCATGTTCGCTCACAAGCCCTTTTTGCAGAGGTATTTTTTAAAGATAGCGACAACAACAATTACAATAAGCCTCTTACACTTATTACTATTTCTCCTTACTTGCAGACAGTTGCAACAGATGGCGAGGTACTCAAGGCCTCACAAACTTTCTTTTTCTGCAATACGGGAGAGATGCATACGCTCGACTCTATGGAAAAGGCTACACTGAAAATGGGGCAACACCTTGAGGCACTAAAAGAGGCTCCTGCTGTGGAAGAAGATTACAACGGCCCTGTTATTTTTATGGAAGAGGGGATAACAGAACTCATCCTTTCGTCGCTGTTCCATCACAACGAGGGGCTGATTGGAGCGCGGCGCCTAGTGCATTCAGATGGAACCTTTACCGATGGCAATGTTTTAGAATACCGATTAGGACAGCAAGTATTAGACCGAAAAATCTCAATTTCGACAGATGACCAGCTTACTGAATATAAGAACACCCCATTACTAGGACATTTTACAATTGATGCGCAAGGGGTTAATCCTATAGAAAAACTTCCACTTATTATAAAAGGAGAATTAGAAAACGTGTTATCGAACCGTTTCCTTTCGCCGGCAGCGCGTCATCACTCTTCTGGACATCAGCGGTTATACATTAAAAATGGGGAAGTTACAAGTACTATTGCACCTGGCGTTATCTCTTTAAAGGGACACAAAACAGCATCTTATAAAAAGACGGTAAAATTACTGTTGGCATTAGCTCAATCTAAAGGTTATGAGTACGCCTACATTATTACTAACTACTCTAAAAACCATTTATTTACCCCCACTATTTATCGTATTTCGGTAAAAAAAGGGACTACGGAGTTGGTACGCGGCGGCACCATTGAACCAATAACACTAGCACATTGGCAAAACGTAGAGGCGGTAACCTCTGGCGAAGAGATACGCAACGTATTATTTCAGAAAGAGCCCCCCGCCCATAACCATAATGAGTGCACCATTACGGGAGTTCCTGTATCGATAATTCACCCTACTGCTATACTATTAAACAATGTTAAAATTTCTAAAATAAAACATAAGAGTCCCATTCAAAATCCATTAAATCCATAAAATCTAATATTATGATTGAAGTATATTGCAAAAACACAGCTACCAAAGAAAATGTTATTTTTGGTTCTAATATTCAAGCTATTGCCCAACAATTTAACGTAACACTTGAGTATCCAATTTTAGGGGCACTCGTTAACAACGAGGTGTGTGGTTTAGGGTATCGTGTTCACAAAACGTCGCACATTTCCTTTTTCGATATTACCTCAAATTATGGTTTAGAAATATACCGTCGCACCTTATACTTCATTTTAAACAAGGCTGTTTACCTCCTTTTCCCAGATGCCAAGTTAGAAATTTTACACTCTATCTCGAGAGGGAAGTATTGTGAAATTTCCAATTTCGAGCAAGCATTAACACCTCAGGTTATAGATCAAGTTCGCAAAAAAATGGAGGAAATTATTGCAAATAAGGAGCTTATTGAGTACAAGTACGTGCTTACCGAGAAATTAGCGGAGGGATACGAAACGATAGGAGCTCATACAAAAGCTGCTATTTATCGCGAATCGACAGAATTATACAGCACTACCTACGTGAGCGGCAGTTTCGCAAACGACTACTACGGACCTCTTTTACCCGACACTTCGTTTATTACAGCCTTTGAAATAGAGCCTTATCATAAAGGGATTTTACTAAAAATGCCTGCCTTAAACTTCCCTGAAACTATTGGCAAAACCAAATCGATGGAGAAGTTATTCTCTGTTTTCACAGAGTTTAAACATTGGAATCAACTCATTGGCATCCCATATCTCTCCGACTTAAACGAAAAGGTGAGGAGCAACAATATCCAAGACATGATCCTTCAGTCGGAAACATTACAAGAAAAAAAGTGGGGGAACATTGCCGACCAAATAAAGCAAAGCAACGCGCACGTTGTGCTTATTAGCGGCCCTTCCAGTTCTGGCAAAACTACATCCTGCAAAAGATTATCGATACATCTCTCTATTCTTGGATTCGACCCAGTACAAATCTCAATGGACGATTTCTTTGTAGAACGTCATCA
>CAYJOY010000276.1:0-3296 GCA_964371885.1 uncultured Lentimicrobiaceae bacterium
TCTCCATCACTTCGGTCGCTTTATCGTAACGTTGTTTTGGGGGCACCCCGCGGTAGTAGAGCGGCAACTCAATGTTATCGCGAACGGTGATGGTGTTAATGAGATGGAAACTTTGGAATACAAAGCCCAAGTGAGTGTTCCGAAAGTGTGCCAGCTTCCCATTTTGGATGGCACTAGCATTTACCCCATCAATTTCAATGGTGCCCGAGGTAGGACTGTCGAGTAGTCCAATCAAGTTGAGTAGTGTCGATTTTCCACATCCTGAAGGGCCCATTACAGAGACAAATTCCCCTTTGCGCACCTCCATGTTCACATTGTGCAACGCGTAGGTCTCTATTTCGTTAGCACGGTAAATTTTGGTAAGTTCTGTTAATTTAATCATAATAAAAGTGTTATTTTTTTAAATGTTTTAATAATCTATCTGAAAATATTTCAATAATAGATATGCTAAAACCGTGCCAATAAAGTAATATGTTGATTATTAATATATTAAAACAAAAAATAGTGTTCAATAATGAACACTATTTGTAAAAATGGACAATGTAAGTAGTCGAAAATTGCCACTAGATCATTCCTATTCTGTAATCCAGCGCGTCACCACCTCTTGAATATCCTCGCTAAAAGAGATCGTTTTGCCGGCATTTTCTTCAATGGGCGCACTCTCCTCCTTGTTGAAACGTATTAGTTTCGCATCAGGGTTTCTGTATACAAATTTCTCGAAAGGATACCGGATAATAGCGGGGGTATTATAGCCTACCCCTAATTCCAGGTATACTATTTTTTTATCGATATATTGTGTAATAAACTGGGTGTATGCGGCGCTCCGTTGCTCCCAAAGTGGCGTGGTTACAAATAGTTCATCTTTCCGTAAATGCATATCCATGTTTTTTCCACATACAGCACAAATTGGGACTAATTCGGATGGGATGGTAGTGTGGTGTATGTTGTCTAACATTTTATAAACCATCTCTTCATTATTGTAGATGGTATTGTGGCATGCTTCAATACATTGAATATATGCATAGTCGCCTTGCACGGCAAAGATGCGTTCCAAATCGAAGCCCGCTTTCTCAAACTGAGCATCAACATTGGTGGTAATTACAAAATAGTTTTTTGCTTGGAGGAGTTGCAACAACGTGGTATACAATGGTAGGGCGCCAATTTCGTAACGGGCGTAATAGATGTGTTTGGCCCAGTAGGCCCACCGCTCCTCTTCTGTTGCAAAGGGGTAAAAGCTAGAGGTGTAAAGATCGGTGAATCGATACTTTGCGATAAATTCGCTGAAATCTTTTTCAAACTTTGGGCCACTATATAGCAATCCTGCGGCGGTAGAGAGTCCGGCTCCTGCACCCACCACAATGGCATCGGCGTTTTCTATCGCTTCTTCCGCTTTTTTAATTCGTTCCGAGAAGGTGGGTATATAATCGTTGGTCTTCATCTTTAAAAGTGTTAAATATTACATATTGTAAACGGCTATTTGCCAAGTAATTTTGCACAGTTTCAACGGCTATTTGTGCGGCTAATTTGTTGGGGAATCTGAACTCCCCGGTAGAGATACAACAAAAGGCAATCCCGTTAAGGTTATGAGCTTCAGCCAATGCTAAGCAGGAACGGTAGCACTGCGCCAGCTGTTCTTGCTGATACGGGGATGGCACTTCGGTGGTAATAATAGGCCCCACGGTGTGAATTACATGTTGGGCTGGCAGGTTATAACCGAGGGTAATTTTCGCCTGGGCGGCGGGTTCTGGGAAGTCTTGCGCTTTCATCATTTGATCGCACTCCTCGCGCAGTTGTAGCCCTGCCGCCGAGTGAATGGCGTTGTCGATACAGCCGTGGCAAGGGATAAAGCAGCCCAACATTTGCGAGTTGGCCGCATTTACAATGGCATCTACCTGTAAGCGGGTAATGTCGCCCTGCCAAAGCCTAATTCTAGGATCAATAGCAGTAACTGCGGTCTCTTGCCAAGTTACTATCCCTTTTTCTGCAAGTTGTTGTTGTAGCTCAGCATCTTGAATGGCTAACCAATCAAGAGAAATCGGGGCGGGCATTCGTGCATTGAGAATAGCGCGGAGGAGCTTTCGCTGCTGCGCATAAATATCGGGACGAGTTAACGAACCCCATTGTGGATTCTCACTAATTAAGTAGGCTAACAATTGGTCTAAAGGCTCATTTTTCATAAAAGTAAATTTTGCATACATAAAACGTTTTTAATTTTGGTAATATTTTTTGTCAAATTCTTTTTTTGTTTAAAATAAGTAAAGATTATTTTACTTATTATTAATGATTTAAGAGCTTGATTTTGGGTATGACGTTTATTTTGAGAAATAAAGGTAATATGGAAGAAAATTTGTGGAGAGATAAAAGAAATAAGGAACCTTATTTTAAATAATTTGTTTAATTTTGTCGTTTTATTTTTGTCTAAATGGCTTATTTTTTAATGCCTATTAGATACAACCTAATAATCAACAAATGTCATCAAAAGAGAGCAGCGCAAAACTTTTTCATCGCTATGTTTGGTTGGCCAACCTCATTTATAAAGCGGGAAATATTACCTTTGAAGATATTAATAATCAGTGGATGAGATCTCATCTGAATGAAATGGGAACCCCCTATCCTAAAAAAACATTTCACAACCATATTGCCAGCATCAGAGAAATGTTTTACATTAATATAGAATGTTGTAGAAAAGGGAACTATACCTATTATATCGATAATTCCGAGGACCTGAAAAACGGCGACACCCGCAAATGGATGATCGATTCTATATCTATCAATAATCTTGTTCACGAAAGTGAGCAAATAAGAGACCATATTTTGTTTGAAAAAACGCCCAGCAGCGAGCGATTTTTAACGACGGTAATTGAGGCGATCCGCGAAAGAAATGTGGTGAAAATCACCTATCAAAAACATGATGCCGACACCTCAAATACCTTTGAAATAGAACCCTATTGTGTGAAAATATTCAAACAGCGTTGGTATGTAGTGGGGAAAAATAATCAAGCCGAATTGCGTATCTACTCATTGGGTGTAAGAATGTTAAATCTGGAAACGCTCCCTAAAAAGTACCAAATCCCTTCCGGTTTTAATGGAGAGGCGTACTTCTTGAACTATTACGGCATGACAGTGAACCCCGAAAAAGCGCCAGAGTTGATAGAGCTAAAAGCCTACGGACTGAAAGCCAAATATATTCGCGCATTGCCGTTACACCATTCTCAAAAAGAGCAAGAAACCAATGATGAATACACTCTTTTTACCCTTTTTCTCACCCCAACCTACGAATTTGAACAGGAATTATT
>CAYJOY010000277.1:0-487 GCA_964371885.1 uncultured Lentimicrobiaceae bacterium
TATACCTCGATAGGAAATTGAAAGAACACACCCTTTTGCAAGCCATTGCGCGTGTAAACAGGGTCTGCGATGGAAAAGATTATGGCTATATTATCGATTATTACGGGGTGCTAAAGGAACTCACTTCCGCTATTGAAATATATTCAGATGCCGACTTCTCAGCCGAAGATGTGGAAGGGACGTTTATAGATATTTCAGAAGTGGTGAATTTATTGCCGCAACATCATTCTAACTTATGGGCTATCTTTAATGGCGTGGGTAATAAAGGGGATGTAGAGGCCTACTCAGAACACCTTAGAAATGAGCAACAACGTGAACTTTTCTATGAAAGAGTGACCCTATTTGCCAAATCGTTGAAATTGGCACTCTCCTCCATTGCGTTTCATGATAATACATTATATGAGGATATTGAAAGATATAAAAACGACTTGAAAATGTTTTTAAAGTTGCGTAGTGCAGTGCAAGAACGATACTCAGATACCGTTAA
>CAYJOY010000277.1:497-3293 GCA_964371885.1 uncultured Lentimicrobiaceae bacterium
AAATTCAAAAGTTAATTAACACCCATATTGAAAGCGGTGAAATAGAGGTTATAACCCAATTAGTAGATATTTTCGACAAAGAAAAGTTTGCCGCTGAGGTGGAACGGATTACTGGGGAGGCAGCCAAGGCCGATACTATTGCCTCGCGAACCGCTAAGTATATTTCAGAAAATATAGAAACAGATCCCGTCTTCTATAAAAAGTTTTCTGATATGATAAAAGAAACCATATCTGCATACGAGCAAGGTCGCATAACCGCATTAGAGTATTTGAATAAAGTGGAAGAAATAAAAGAGCAGGTGCTTCATCACACCGATAGTGAAATGCCTGCACAAGTGGAGGATAGCAACGCTGCAAAGGCATTCTATGGTTTAAGCTATGAGGTGTACAAATCGTTGTATAAAGAAGGTTGCGACATAGACTTGAAAGCCATTGCCGTTGAGAGTGCACTTGAGATTGATAAAATCATCCGCACAATCGTGTACATTGATGACAATCTGTTAGTAGATTGGGAACACAAAGGGGCCATTGTGGGTGAAATAAAACGGACCATTGACGAGTTTTTGTACGATGTGGTGAAAAGTGAAAGAGGCGTGGCGTTGGCATCGGTTGATATGGATGTTATTATTGATCGCTCGGTTGAAGTGGCTAAAAAATGGTTTAAATAATGGTAGCCGATTCAATAACATGGAGTAATGTAGTAATTCGTTATTTTATAACATTTTCCAAGCGCAGAACACTAGGAATAACAGTAGAGCCTTCCAGAAGAGTTGTAATAAAAGCACCAGAAGGAATATCGTTAGAATTAGTAAAAGAAAAGGTGACAAAGCGAGCAGGATGGATTGTAAAACAGCTACAATATTTTGAAAGTTTTGGAGATCCGCCACCACCACGTCAATACATTAGCGGCGAGTCTCATTACTATTTAGGACGACAATATTTGTTAAAGGTTGAGGAGGGTAAACCCAATGCAATTAAATACAAAGGGCACTGTTTTGAAATCACTTGTTCCCCTAAAAGCAAGGCAAAAGAATTACTGAAGGGATGGTATAGAGAACGTGCTAAAATTAAATTTACCGAAATAGCAGAGCCTGTCATAGTCCGTTTTGCCCGCTATGGGGTAAAACCATCTTCAATATATATTCGGGAGATGGAGAGCCGCTGGGGAAGTTGTTCAGCTAAAGGGAAAATAACCTTGAATACCCACCTCATAAAAATGCCGAAACCGTGCATTGAATATGTGATTACTCACGAACTAGCCCATCTCGTGCACCCCAACCACTCCAAAGCCTTTTACCAATTACTCGAAGCGGAAATGCCCGATTGGAAAAGATGGAAGGAACGCCTTGAACGGTATATGTGAGCGTGCGGGATAGTTATCGAGTTGCAGGCGAGCGGCTTAGTATGCACTCGCCAACTGCGCCATCACTGCTTACATAGTGCTGCTTTAGGGGAAGGAATAGATGGGATGAGGCGGACGGTGCGCACCGCTTTCTGTTCAAAGAGTGGTAATGGGTTTTGTTGTGTTATATACAGCTTTTGTGTATATCCGTAATAGTTGTCTTGAAGGCTTGTAGTTCGCACCATCTACCATGCTCTTTAGCACGGCATCTACACTCAGCGGCACAGGCCCGTTGGGTAACTTGCGATAACTAGCCCCCGACAAGTGCTCCTCGTACAGTTCGTAATAGTTAAAATCGGAGAAGTAGAGCAGCTTATACAACACCGTTTCGCCAATATTGGGCTTGCCAGCGCACTTTTCAAGTATATATAGGATAAGGTTCTTGAACTTTGCCATATTTATTTCAGGAACAGATATTCTGACATCCGTTTTCTCTTCTGCTTGTGCACTTGTATCAATATGAGTATCAATTGTGAAGCCGTCTGACATTATTTCATCCATCGAGAAGTTGAGGTTTTCGGCTAACTTCTTTAATACCTCCACTTTTACCCCTCTGTTTCCTTGTTCAATTTGCGCCATCGAGGGACGTGAGATACCGATATTCTTCGACAACTCCTCTTGTGGCATCCCCTTCATATTTCGTAATTGGGCTATTCTTGCCCCCAATATTTTATTATCCATTTTCGTAATATTCTGAATATCGTCAAAAACAGTGCATGTTTGATAGCAAAACAATGCTTTGTTTTATTATCAAACATGATTATTGTGAAAGTATTGCGTAGATGTAATTATTTTTTAGTTCCCGTTCAACTTCCCCATAAACTTCTCTCTATCCACTACGAAGCGGGTGTGCGTCCCTTCGCCAATGAGGGTTTCCCCCTCGTGCGCGCTCACGGTGAAGGTGATTTTACGTCCTTCCACTTCGGTAACGGTGGCCGTGGCGGTAATTTCAGCACCCACGGCAGAGGCTTTACTGTGAGTGGCGCTCATTTCGGTGCCTACACTGGTGGAACCCTCGGGGAGGGTGGGGGCTATCGCTTTCATGGCGGCGTTCTCCATGAGCGCAATCATGGCTGGCGTGGCAAACACTGCCATATCGCCCGACCCAAGTGTGGCGGCGGTGTGCTGTTCGGTTACTATTACTGTGCTTTGTGCTGAAAATCCTTTAGTTATATTCATGTTTTTATGCTGTTTTTTATATTGTTGTATGTGGTTATTTAACGCGCAAAAATATAGAAAATTTGGTTGAGCGTATTGTGTTTTTGTTGACATTCTGCTAAAATTTTTACTATCTTCGCCATGAATAAGATTCAGTAAAATTTAGATTTTTGAAGGTTACTCCATAACAATTTAACAAAAAGTTCGTTATCATTAAATATCATCTAACAATATTG
>CAYJOY010000278.1:0-3292 GCA_964371885.1 uncultured Lentimicrobiaceae bacterium
AGCTGGCTCAAAAATGGGGATAAAAGCAAACTTGGCAAAAAAGCGCGAGTCTTGATCATCTTGCGACGAGTGCATCGATGGATCATCGGCTATAAGATACACTAAACCGCCATTAGCACCTGTTATTGCCGAGTTCATAAATGGGTCGGCAGCTACATTTAATCCTACGTGTTTCATACATACTAAGGCACGTTTCCCCGCATACGACATTCCAATAGCTGCTTCCATGGCAGTTTTTTCATTGGCAGACCAACAACGGTGCACATCACCCTCTTCGGCTTGTTTGGAGTGCTGAATGTACTCTGTAATCTCTGTTGATGGGGTGCCCGGATATGCGTAAACACCTGATATTCCAGCATCTAATGCTGCTTGCGCTATGGCTTCGTCTCCTAATAATAATTGTTTTGACATCTATTTTTTATTTTTAATTTGTATACTTTTTTCTTTAAAAATCAACCCGCAAATATATAACATTTTCTTTAATAAAACTATTATAAAGCAGATATATTTGCATATTTTTTTCTCTTTTACATCTTAACCTTATAAGAGAGATTTAAAGTAAATTTTGAGCAAAAAAAAGCGAGGAAACTACGCTCCTCGCTTTCGTTTAAATAAAGGGGACATCTAATAATTCCACATCGATCTTATAACAACAATTAATATGGACAAAAAATCTCTGTTTTAGAAGCCTCTAAACACTATTAATGTTTTACCACCTTTTTGCTAATCACTTGATCATCAAACGTCATTTCAACAATATAAATACCTTGAGGGAAATGCGATAAGTCAATTTTGTTTTCCTTCCAACTCACCAGGTATTTTTTTCCTGTGAGGTCGTACATACAAAGCGATTGAATTTCTTCATTTGTATTGTTCTCTATTAATACATACCTAGTTGTAGGATTGGGCAAGAGCGTTATCTCTAAAGAGGGGGCATTTTCTTGAATATTTGTCGCTCCCACTAGCACTGTATATTCATACGGATCTCGCATTTCACAACCTGCTGCATCAATAATGTTCATACTATACTCGGTTGTAGTTTCTGGCTTAGCCCATACGCCACTATTATAAGGAGTTATTACTTCATTTAACCCAGTTTCGGGGCTCCATATTACCGTAGCATTTTCGCCCATTTCCCACTCAGGGAAAATAGTAATAGAACCTGGCAACCACACCGAATCGCCAAGTGCAATATTAAAAGTAGTAGGGCCACTTGGCGACATACTCATCCCCCAATAGGAACGTGTAACAATAGCCGTATCAGTAACCATTTGGTGGTTTGCATCGGTAACTGTTACCACAAAATAAGCTGGATTGGCATATTGTCTAAATACAATTGGGTTAAAAACAGCGGTGTCGTTCATCATTCCCGAAGTATAAATTATTGGAAGATTGGGGCTCAGTTCGTTTAGTCCCGTATAAGGTTCGGTGTCCCAACAATAAGTGTAAGGAGGGGTGCCGCCAACAACTTCAGCCGTTAGCTGTGCGCCTGGGCCATCAGGTATAGTGGGGCAATAATGAACGTTGTTTACGCTTACTTTTAGCTGCGCTGCCGCCAATTGTACTATGAATAGTGCTATTAAAAAAAGTAATGTTTTTTTCATGATAGGTTGATTTATTATGTTTATAAAATGATAATTTTCTTGCTGCCTTACTATATTTGCAATTCTGATTTTCTACAAGTTAAAACAGTGAAAAATGAAATTGTAACCAAAGGACTGCTTAGAAGTAAGGCGCACTAACAGTCCGTTACCTAGTAGCCTTTAATTTTCCGAAAATATAAAATGGAACTGTAGAAAAACAAATTAACATTAACTGTTCTGGTGGATGTGCAGAAAAAAGTAGGTTAATGTTTTTGTTACTCATTCTTAATACGTTTTAAAGTGTATAAAAATATTGTGTCTGCGAATTTAAAACAAAAAACAATACAAAACATCAAACAACAATAAAAAAAAACAGATGTATCGCGCTAATTAACAGAAGCATATACACTGTTTTTCGTTTTTAATAAACAAAAAGATTAAACAGCCTTTAAAATTTGGAAAATTTTAAAGGTGAAATGGTTTAAGGAGCGTGCAGTTAGGGGGCTCTAATAATTTGGAAATAGATGTTTAGGATATGTTTTGTGCGTTTTTTTAGAAAGAGAGAGTGGCAACTTTCCAAAACTTATTGTATTTTTGCCGACTTATATAATATCCCAATCGTTATGACCGAAAAAATTATCATTTTAGACTTTGGTTCTCAATACACACAACTGATAGCCAGAAGAGTACGCGAGTTAAACACCTATTGTGAAATTCTTCCATACAACAAATTTCCTGAAAATACGGAGGGGGTTGTTGGCGTTATTTTGTCGGGTTCTCCCTTTTCTGTAAATCAACCGGAGGCTTTTACCCTCGATTTATCTAAAATTCGCAATCAATTTCCGCTGTTAGGTATATGTTATGGGGCGCAACTTTTAGCGCACACCTCGGGTGGCAAGGTAGAGCCATCGGGCACTCGCGAGTATGGTCGTGCCCACCTTTCTGAGGTTGACCAAGAGAATATTTTACTCCGTGGTGTCCCTATTGAATCGCAAGTGTGGATGTCGCATGGCGATACCATCACCACCATCCCCGATAATTTTAAAGTTATAGCTAGCACCAAAGAGGTGAAAGTAGCTGCTTATCACATTGAAAACGAAACTACTTGGGCAGTACAATTTCACCCCGAAGTATACCATAGCGAAGATGGCACCACTATCTTAAACAACTTCGTACAACATATTTGTAAATGTAAACAAGATTGGACACCCGCATCTTTCATCGAATCAACCGTTCACGATTTAAAAGAACAGCTTCAAAACGACCGCGTAGTACTCGGTTTATCGGGCGGAGTAGATTCTACAGTGGCTGCTGTATTACTAAGCAAAGCCATTGGCGAAAATTTATTCTGTATTTTTATCGATAATGGTTTACTCCGTAAGAATGAGTTTGAAACGGTTTTAGAAAACTATAAAACCTTAGGATTAAACGTAATTGGGGTTCGCGCCGCCGACCGTTTCTACAGAGAATTGGCAGGCGTTACCGATCCTGAAACCAAACGTAAAATTATTGGCAAAGGGTTTATTGATGTATTTGATGAAGAGGCACATAAGCTTAAGGATATTAAATGGCTGGCACAAGGCACCATCTATCCCGATCGCATTGAGTCGCTCTCTATTACGGGCATGGTTATTAAATCGCACCACAATGTGGGTGGGCTTCCCGAAAAGATGAAGTTAAAAATAGTAGAACCTTTGCAACTTCTTTTT
>CAYJOY010000279.1:0-3265 GCA_964371885.1 uncultured Lentimicrobiaceae bacterium
CACTAGTGGCAGGGATAGCTACAAAACGAGCTTTGTTGCGTAATGGAGGAATACCACAAACTTTTATCATTTGCTCGAAAGAAAGATCTGGATGTTCGTAAATAGCCCACATAGCTTTTGCAGCATCAATTGCCGAACAGCCACCTAATCCAATAATCCAATCGGGTTGCTCCTCGGTGAAGAAAGCGGCTCCACGACGTACTGTTTCAATAGATGGATCTGGCTCTACACCTTCGAAAGTAGCATGTTTCATGTTTATCTCGTCAAGTATTGCTTCTACTTTTGCAAGATACCCATTGGCGCGTACAGAGTTGCCACCAATTACAATTACTGCTTTGCTTCCAGAAATGTTTTTTAACTCAGATAATGATCCTAAACCGTGATATAGGTCTTGTGTTTGAAATAATTTTGCCATTTTTTTTTGTTTTTAAATTTGTGGCAAAAATAGGATGAGATTTTGTGATAGATTTATAAATTTGCGCCTTTCATTTGTAAGAATGACAAAAATTATAATTTTCAATATTTAAAAAAAAAGAAAACAATACGTAACCTATTAATAAACAAAGAAATTCAAAGCATTAACAGTTTTTACCTTTACTATTTTATTGATTTTACAGATTGAGAAAAAGGAAACTTTAACGACTAATTTGTTCTTTTAACTCAGATGGAGTACATCCGAATTTTTGTCCAATATATTTATTCAGTGCCGATTGCGAATCGAATCCTAACGAAAAAGCGAGCTCTTTCAATTGTGTTTTCTCATAGATGAGCAGTTTCTTAATTTCTAACGATAACCGTTCGTGAATGAGCTCGAGTGCGGTGCGCTGGGTATGTTTTTTACACAAGGCATTTAATTGCTTTGCCGATAATCCTAACCGTTCGCAGTAGTTTTGCACCTTTCTGTCAAACCGAAAATCGGCATCTACCAAACGACGAAACTCCATAAACAATTCCAAGTCTTTATCCTTTACCCCTTTAAACGCTGTAACTACTGTAGAATCGATAGTTTTCAAAATAATTACCTTCGTTAAAAATTTAATCTCTATTTTACGGAGGTTGTTATAAGGGAGTTTTACCTTATTAATACGCGATCGGATGTTTAAAATCTCTTTAAACTGCCCTTTATTATCGCTAAAGTTAATACAATTTACCCTTTTATGTAAGTCTACATTATACTCTTTGAGCTCCGTCGCCAATATTTCGGAGCAAAAGATGGTGTGATCGAACATAATCATTTCCCCTTTTGTATCGGGTGATAATTTCAGTGCGCTAATCTGTTGAGGGAATAAAAAAACCACGGCGGGGGCTTTGATGGGGTAGTTTTCAAAATCTACAGAGAGGCTACCTTCCCCTTCCTCGAACATAATAATTTGAAAGAAAGCGTTGCGATGCACCTGCTCCAGCTCTTCTAACGTTGCTTCGTCGAGCGCTTTCATAGCAAAACTTTCATACTGGTTGGTTTGATTATACGCTTTCAGCGCTACATTCATCACATTCATCTTTCTCTTATTTTTTAACGGTGCAAAAATAGCAAATAATTGATGTAATTCTCGAACTTAAATAGTAAACACAATGGTGGTTGCTTTGTTCTCATTCTTTTCTTCAATTTTTTTACACATCCCTTTAATAATAGTTTTCGAAAGGTCCATTTCTGACATTTCGATGGTTTCATCAAAAAACAGTGTAGTGCAATTATTCTGAACCACTGTGCAGTGTAGCGTTTTCGTCTCTTCCGAAAAATCAAAAAAGAAATCTACCCCGCCGTTAATAGGGAGCAGTTGCAAAATCTCTTCTATTATTAAAACCAATTTATTACTATCGTAGGTGCTAATGGCATGTTTATTACAGAATGCGTAAATTTCTGAGGAGAAATTATACCAGTCGTAGTCTAAAGTTTCGACTCTGTACGACAGCGATTTCACTTTAAGGATAAACCGTCGTGTTTTTTCATTTTTTTAAGCGTTTAAAATTTAGTCGGGTGTGCCCGCGTCAATTAATGCTCCCGCCTAGAAGTAGAAAATAAGGGTACTTATAGCCTTCGCAAAATTCATATCGTGCGTTACAATCATCATGGTCATCTCTTGCTCTGCCAATTTTCTAATTACACCCATAACCTCGCTCACCATAATAGGATCAAGAGCTGAGGTGGGTTCATCGAAGAGAATAATTTCAGGCTCTACCGATAAGCAGCGTGCTATTTCCACCCTTTGTTCTTGTCCTCCAGACAATTGAGGAGGATAATGATGGCACTTCTCTGCTAACCCTACGATACGCAGCAATTGCATTCCCGCAGCTTCTGCTTCTTGCTTCGACCGTTTTAAAACTTTTATCGGACCAATCGTTACATTTTCGAGAACAGTTAAGTGTTTGAAAAGGCAAAATGTTTGAAACACCATCCCAATTCTTCGTCTTACTTGCGATAAATTCTTGCATTCAGTGAGAATATCTACCCTATCTAACTCAATGCGTCCACTATCGGGTGGGTCTAATAAATTTAAACATTTTAAAAAGGTGCTTTTTCCAGAACCAGAGTGGCCAATAATAGAGATAATATCGCCTTTATGAATGGTGGTGCTAATATCCTTTAAGACGTGAAAGTCGCCGAATTTTTTCGAAAGATTCTTAACGGTAATCATTATTCTTTTGTATTATTTTAGAGGTAGTTATATCTATTAACTTTGTAAATAAATAGGCGAGAATAAAATAAAGTATAGTGGTAATGGCAAGAGGAAAAAAGGCATCGAAAGTGCGGCTACGTAATATATTGCTCACCTCGGTAATGTCTTGAATGGCAATAAATCCTACAATAGAGGTAGACTTAACAAGAGAAACTATTTCGCGCTTATAAATAGGCAACACTTGTCTTAGAGCCTGCGGTGCCACAATGTATGTAAGGGTTTGCATGCGCGTTAATCCTAAGGCTAAGCCTGCGTTTTTTTGTCCGCGATCTACATTCATAATAGCATTGTAAAGCATTTTGCTCACATACGAGGAAAAATTCATAGCAAAGGTAACAATGGCAATGGCCATTGGACTAATTCCTAACTGTGCGAATATAAGATAGAAGTTAATAAAAAGCAACACGAGAATGGGTACACCATCAATAAAAGTATTGTATGCAGTTGATAAATTGCGAACAATTTTGTTGTTGCTGAAACTAAAATAACATAAAAACAAGCCCAGCAATGTACCAGATAAAATAGAGAAAAATGCAATAATAATAGTTACTTTAAAACCATTAATAATCATTTTGTATCTATTTTCA
>CAYJOY010000280.1:0-3263 GCA_964371885.1 uncultured Lentimicrobiaceae bacterium
CCCATTTTTATCATCACATAGCACGCTATGCTCTTCAAAAAATGAGAAAAATCTATTCAATATCTCATCTTAAATCTGGGCAAAGCAATTTTTAGAAGTCCCCTTAATTATTCTTAGAGTGCTCTGAAATAATTTTTATCTATAATACGAACAATATCCATAAACACTGCTTCTATATCTTGAAGCGCGTTTATTTCGTGTAATTTTCCTTGACTAGAATAGAACTCTTCCAATGGTTTCGAACGATTCTCGTAATGTATTAATCTATTCATTATTACCTCTTCAGAATCGTCGGGTCTGTTGAACATATACGATCTTTTTTTAATTCTTTCGAATACGATCTCTTTTTCTATAGATAAATAGAAAGCAACGGTAACAGGTATTTCGAATTGGTATCCTATTCCTTGCATCATTTGTGCTTGTTGTAAGGTACGTGGCACCCCGTCGAGTATGAAACCATTAGATCTAAATTTCGATACCATTTGTGCATATAGAAGGTCGAGGGTGTAGTCGTCGGGGCAAAGTTCTCCCTTTTCAATAAAGGTTTGTGCCTTTTTTCCCAGTTCGGTTCCCGCAGCTACCTCTTTTCTGAAGAGTTCTCCTGTAGATATGTGCTCTAAGTTATAGCGTTGCTCTAGCAGATGAGCCTGTGTCCCTTTACCGCAACCTGGTGCGCCTAAAAGGACAATGTTAAACAAGTCGTTTTTTATCATAACAATACATTTTAATTTATATTAATTTATTAGTTTTTTTTGGGCATTCAAGTACTTTTATTACAACTCTTGCAAATTCTTTACTGTCGATATCTCAACAAAGGTAGCACCATTATTGGGGCCGAATGAACCTCCTAGTACAACCACTAGGTCATCTAATTTTAATTTATCTTTTTCGAGAAGCAAATTTACGGTGGTATGAATAAACACATCGCGCGAGTTTTCTTGTTCAATAGCGTACGCCTCAACGCCGTAGCTCAGTGCCAACTGTCGCCTTACGGTATCGGAGTAACAGAAGGCGTACACTGGCACGTTTCCTCTGTAGCTCGACAAAAACTTAGGAGTTCTTCCAGTAAGTGTGTCTACAATAATCGCTTTTATGGGTAAATTGGTACATGCTAACACTGCCGAATGCGACAATACCGATAGTATATTTTGGTTATTCAGTTCTGGTTTTAAGGTACTTTCGCTCAATAAATTTTCGGTTTCTTTTATTACTTTCGCCATCATTTCCACCGATTCGAGTTTATAGGCACCCATGGCGGTTTCGCCCGAAAGCATTAAGGCGTCGGCTTTTTCGTAAACTGCGGTAGCAATGTCGGTAACCTCGGCACGGGTTGGGCGCGGGTTATGAATCATAGAGTGCAACATCTGCGTGGCAATAATTACTGGCTTATTAGCTCTAATGCAAGCTTTTACCATACTCCGCTGAATTACAGGAATGCGCTCTATTGGAATTTCTATCCCCATATCGCCGCGTGCCACCATAATACCATCGGCAGCCTCTATTATCTCATCAATATTATCGACACCTGTTTGGTTTTCAATTTTTGCAATAATCTTCACTTCACTTTGTTGGGCATCTAAAATCTCTTTTATGGTATAAACATCCGAAGCGTGTTGTACAAAACTATGGGCAATAAAGTCGAGTTGATGGTCGATAGCAAACTGGATGAAAGCACGATCTTTCTCTGAAATAACGGGCAGGTGAAGTTCTACACTAGGAACATTTACCCCTTTTCTGAGTTTAATAACACCGTCGTTTTCCACTTTACAAATGAGGGTATCTCCTGTTTTATCGATTACAAACATCCCGGTTTCGCCATCATCTATCAACACCCTGTTTCCCACAGAAACATCATCTACAAAATTTACAGCATTAACATATACTACCTCTCTCGAACTCTCGCCGTTGGGGTTTCCTTCTATTTTTATAGTATCACCCTTTCTCACCTCCACCGCTTCGCCATAAGAAGATGTCCTTACTTCTGGCCCTTTAGTATCGATAAGGACTGCGGCGTGTGGCGCCGTTTCTCTAATGAGCTGTAACACGGTTGCTGCTTCCTCTAGCGCTTGATGGGCAGTGTTAATTCTAAAAACATTCACCCCTTTCGCTACTAATTCTTTCATAAAAGCAGCATCGCAATTATTTCCTGAGATGGTAGCTACTATTTTGGTCCTTTTTTTCATATTACCTGTTTTTTTTATTATTTGTTTTGTAATGGATTGTTCTATCGCTCTTTTCTATCACTTTCTGTTGTTATTTCTACCACATCGCCTACTTTTAGATTACATAAAAAGGCTACATTACCATTGTTAAATGTTATTTCGAGGTATCCTAATGAGTTTTTCATAAAAAACACTTCGTCCTCGGTATGTTTTCTATCTGGGTGATATCGCGTTATTTTTAAATATCTACTTTTTCCACAATATCCTTCAAATGGTTTATTGTCGAGAGCCTCAATGAAAGATGCTGGAATATTGGTAATAGCGTTGGCATGTACATCTATATATGCTATAGCTCCTTTTACCGAAGTGCCATCGAACGAAGTTGCTACAGGGGTAATATTCCTCATTACCGCGCGCACTCTCGAAAGTGGGGTAAGATGTTGTTCGTATGTCCCCTCCATTAGCCATTGGAGCATTTGTATCATTTTTGAATGGATCGGCGCACTCTCGCCCAATGGGAAATGATAATAGTAGAAATCGTTCTCGAAGTCATCAGTTACCAGTAAACTCAAAACGGCACTCTCTTCTGCAATAAAATAATGATCTTTATATACTAATAGATAAGGGGTGGCGTGGTGCGAGGTGGTGGAACCGACTAATATAAGATGTATAGAGCCTACTGGAAAAAAGGGGAAAGAAGCTCCTAACAAAAAGGCCGCTTGTTCGTATTGTTTGAGGGGTAACGAGTGAATTAAGTCGAACAACGCAACATGAGGCAACGCTTGTAAGAGCTGTGATTTAAAAATAGCTAAATAGGGATCCCTTGTTCTCCAATCGGTAGTTAAAGTAATAGTGTAATTATCAAGCATTTGTCAATTATTAGAATGAATCATTATAACAATTGCAAAGATACAAATAATTTATAGACCATAGGTGTTAAATTTTCTTTTTAACAAAAACTTAACACTAAAAACGAGGGATTAGAGATGAGAAGATGCGTAACTATTCAAAATAGGCTACCACTTCCTTTTTCAGTGTTATTAATGATTGGACAGCGGCCGTTTTCTTTAGTTTTAAATAACGAGCTATTCCTTTCATTTT
>CAYJOY010000281.1:0-3261 GCA_964371885.1 uncultured Lentimicrobiaceae bacterium
AAATGATGCGCCGTTTTTGGGCATTTTATGTGAGCACCAGCCTCTATTATCATCCCGATTATGTTGAGTGGTACGAGCAGTTGGTGCGCGATGTGAGCGTAATTGATCCTTTGATGGGAAAATTAGTGGAAGAGGGTTATAAAAGTGCCAATGCAATGAGTACTGCATACTGGTAGATGACCCCATAATTTTAGATTATTTAAATATGAAAAAACAGTTTTTTATCATTTTTCTCATGCTAACGACTTTACTAAGTAGAGGTCAAAATTTTGACTCGTTAGCAATTGCATTGCATAATGCTTACCTGCAACTTAGCAATAAAAGTGAAATAAGTAGGAAGGAACGTAGTGAACATGAAGCCGTTTTCGATTCTTTGTTTCCTAAGAATTTTGCAGCTTTCCACGCACTATATGGCACATGCAATCTTCCAAATTTTACGCCACTTGTCTACCCGTTGCATTCTTATTATAAGGAACATATCGATTATTTTTGCAAAACTAAAATGAATGGTAACCCCTACTATTGTGCACATGAAATAATACGATTGGTGCAGCACGGTTATTATCAAGCGGGGGCTCACGCACTGTTGAGAGATCATATTAGAAACTATTTAGATAACAGTTTATTCGAAATTGTATACATTCTTAATCAAGAATACCCAGAGGGGATGATTCGTCAGTTTTGGTTCTTTGTAGTAGATACCCATAATTTTGAAGATGAAACGTATTTAGTTTGGTATCAAACATTGTTGAAAAATGTTAACGATTTAAATCCGTTGGTGGGATTAAGTTTGGTGCGCGCCTTTAGTGGCGCAAAAAGTTTGCATGCTACTGAATTTTAAGTAGTGATTGAACTAGTAACTTATCAAAAAAATCCTTATTTTCGCCCCGCAAAACTTTCAACTCTCAACTATGCCCTAAAAGTGGATACAGGTGAGCGGGACTGGGATGAAGCAAAAAATGTAGAGCTCATGACGAAACCACACAATGTTTATCAACTTAAAAAAGATTAATCATGAAAATAATTCTTCTTCTTCTTTTTAATTTTAGCTTAATTGTTAGCATAGCCCAGGTAACTTGTATTGACACCTATTTAATGCACAGTGATTATGATGATGTTTTAGAATTTTATAATTCACCTCAATGTGATACTGTTATAGAGTATTCGCTAAAAGAGATCGGTACACTGGGGCTTACAATTGTAGCCCAAAATGATTCAATGTATAATGTTGAACTATACATCTATTATGGTTATTATTGTCCATACAAATACCTAGGAACAGGATGGGTAAAAAAAGAACTCCCTCTTAGACTTTGTCAAATTCATATAATATATGAGCATAATAATAAGCATTCTTCCTCTTATTATTATGAGAAGCAAGATTTGCAAGTTGTTTATTATGAAGATAAGTGGATTAAAGTAAAAAACCACAACAACAAAGAAGGTTGGATTTATGATGAGTTGGTTATGTGTGCTCACTTGCCATATCAGTGTCTTGATACTATCGTGTTCTATAGTTCCCCAGACGTAAATACATCGAGTGTGATAAAAAAACTAAACAATACTCCATCAGAAGATTTTTATATATTCTTTAGAATACTAAGTCAAAACGATTCGATGTATGAAGTGATAGTAAATGACACTAGAACATCGGAGAAAATAAAGGGATGGGTTACTAAAAAGATCCCTCTGAGTACCGGTGTTGAATCAATATCTCGTCTTTTTGAATCTCCAACCCATTCCTCTAAAATTATTTTAGAATTAGATGAATTTAGTAATTTATACGACAATGGAATAACACTATTAGAGATTAAAGATAGCTGGGTGAGAATTAGTTGTGTAAAAGAAGGAAAAGAATATATAGGATGGCTGCCACGAGAAATGCAGTGTTGTTATCACGTTTGTAATTAAACTGCTTACATTAACCCCAAAAAACAGGTCAAAATAACAATATATTTTTTAAGAATAAGATGATGAAAGTTTTAATCTTTTTTATTATAGTTATAAAATTAAGTTTGTGTCAGGTGTTTGCACAGAAGGGATTCACTCCCGATACAACGATTAATGGAGTATGCATAATAGCAAATTCCTCATCAACCAAAGAATTTAGCCCAACCATTGATAGTAGTATGTTGCACGAAGGTGTCGCATATTTCAACATGAAGTATACCCCATTGTACATATATTATAATACCGACCAAACCCAATATCTTTTAGCGTATTTACACGAGGGTGGTGTTCGCTATGCATTCAATGAGTTTCAAATAGGCCACACTACGCAGAAATTACGGGAGGAGCTAGAAGGGCGTTTTATACAAACTGCTTATCGTTCTTTTTATACTGAAAGTTCACTTGCTCTTGGAATGTCGCTGGAAGAGGTGGAGGCCATTAAAGGGAAGAATTACTCGAGAGAGGGTAATGCCATCAAATATGTTATTAAAGACACGGACTCTATATTAGACGAAAATAGCCATCCATTTCTTTTAAGATATAATTATATAGCTTATTACATGATTGTAGAATTTACAAACAGCAAAGTATCTCTCATAAAATTTGGATTCGAACCTTGGTGAAAATAATCGTAATTTTCTCTATCTTCGCCCCGCAAAACCCAAACCCCAAAAAACAGTGTAATGAACCCACGACAAACCACCTCATCCCCTCCTGCCACGTCATTGCGTGCTACGCCACGCAATCTTAAACACCTAGCGGAGTGTGTAAACTTTCAGGCATACTGTAGAGACGGGGCACGCCCCGTCTCTACCACCAGAAAAGCCCCCACTTTTGAACAGGGTGGGGGAGGTGCTTGCAGCACGGGCAACTTTCAACCTTCAACCTTCCAACTTTCAACTATTTCTCCTTACAAAAGGGAGGAAGCGGACAGGAGGTGTTCTCGGTGAAATGTTAACTGATCACTTTTTGAGATTATATGAAAGGACCTTTTAAATAATAAAGCATGATTATTATACTAGTTATTATAAGTGTATTTCTAATGTATTTTGTTTTGTTTTACAGAAGAGAAAAACACGAATCGAAGACAAAAAAAATGCTAAAAAAAATTGCTGTGATAGGATTTGGCGCATTCATGTTCCTTCTAATTATACATGCAGCACTTTCCACAGGGCTTAAGAGCCTATATTATATCAATGAGGAACGACCTGTTACTGTATGGAAAAGAGAAGATGGGGATCTGTTCGTAATTCCTGGGAAGTATAGAGGTTACAGAGTTCCAGCAGATAATTATGTGAAATTATCTGACTG
>CAYJOY010000282.1:0-3249 GCA_964371885.1 uncultured Lentimicrobiaceae bacterium
GAAGAGGGTACTGAGCTAATTGACCGCTTAACAAGACATTTGAATGGCGACACTAGCGTGAAATTACCTTTATTAACCTCTTGTTGTCCTGCTTGGGTAAACTTCTTCGAACACCAGTTCCCAGAATTAAAAGAGATCCCATCTACTGCAAAATCTCCACAACAAATGTTTGGTGCTATTGCTAAAACATATTTCGCAGACAAAATCAATGTGAAACGTGAGGATATGATCGTAGTTTCGGTAATGCCTTGTTTAGCGAAAAAATATGAGTGTGCTCGTGACGAGTTTAAAGTAGACGGTAACCCACATGTAGATTACTCTATCTCTACTCGCGAATTAGCACACCTTATTAAACAAGCTAATATTGATTTCGCCTCTTTAGAAGATGCAGAATTTGATTCTCCTCTAGGTGAGTCTACTGGTGCTGCCGTTATTTTCGGTACTACAGGTGGGGTAATTGAAGCTGCTTGTAGAACGGCTTACGAAGTAATTACAAAAAAAGAACTTCCTAAAATTGAATTTACCGAACTTCGCGGTTTAGAAGGTGTTCGTTCCGCTACTATTGATGTAGATGGATTAGCACTTAACATAGGTATTGCACACGGTTTAAGCAACGCTAGAAAATTACTAGAAGAGATTAAAGAAGGTAAATCACAATTCCACGCTATTGAAGTAATGGCTTGTCCTGGTGGTTGTATTGACGGTGGTGGTCAACCATCTCACCACGGTGATAGTAGTATTATCAAAGCGCGTTGGGAAGCTATTTACGAAGCAGATAGAAATATGCCAATCCGTAAATCTCACGAGAATGCTTCTGTTCAAACGCTTTATAAAGAATTCTTAGGTGAACCTTGTGGTCATAAATCACATGAGTTATTACACACGCATTATTTCGATAAAGCTAAAGTAATTGAGATTAAAATAGATTAAGCGGAATTTGTTAACAATTAAAGAATTAGATTATGTCAAATATAAAAATACAAATCAGTCAAGAAACGAGAGATAAAATTGCAGAAATTTGCAAATCGTTTAACAACATCCCTGGCGAACTTATTAATGTGCTACACAAAACGCAAGAGCACATTGGTTACCTTCCTGCCGAAGCTCAAGAAGTAATAGCTAAAGAATTGAATATATCTTCTGCTAAGGTTTATGGTGTAGTTTCTTTCTACTCATTCTTTACTATGATACCTAAAGGTAAATACCCTGTATCTGTGTGTATGGGAACCGCATGTTATGTTCGTGGTGCTGAAAAAGTACTCGATGAGTTCAAACAACTATTGAACCTTAACGTTGGCGAAACTGGTGCAGACGGATTATTCTCTATTGCAGCATTACGATGCGTAGGTGCTTGTGGTTTAGCACCTGTAGTACTGGTTGGCGAAAAAGTTTTTGGACGCCTTGCTACCGATGACGTAAAAGGTATTGTTGAAGAATTTAAAAGTGCTGAATGTAACTGTGCATAAGCATTAAACAATACAACTCAAAAAGGCTCTCACTAGTGGGAGCCTTTTTTTATTTTGGCAATAATAAATTGATTAAAAATCCGCTGAGACGAATAAATTCAAGAAGTAAATGAATAAAGCGATTTCATTTTATTATCAGCAACATTTTTGCCTTTTCCACATTGGAACGAATCTAAAAATATGCAATAGTATTTTGCTTTAGTTCTGTACACTATCTTTTACTTTATCTCCTCTTTTATCCATTTACCATACTAGAGCATTTTTCGCTTATTTTCTCATTCTTCGTCGCTTACTTTGGAGGTGCCTTAGTATTAGATTGGAGTGCGCGTTACCTTTCTCGCAAACGAGAAACAAACACTGCGCTATAATATCACCAATTTCTCCAACTTCTCTGCTACTTCGCCCATAGAGTTACGCACTTTTAAACGGTAAATGTAGACTCCCTTGGCTAATTTGTCGCCAAACTGGTCGCGCCCATCCCAGTAAATAGGCTCACTTCGGTTACCCGACAACGATTGGTGCGACTCTAAAGTTTGTATTACCTTGCCCGAAATGGTATATATCTGAACAATAATATCGAACACATCTCCTTGCTGATTATGCTCAAAATAGAAGGCTGTTTTAGTGGTAAACGGGTTAGGATAGTTCAGCACGTGGTCTAATGTTAGCTCCTCATCGCTTACAACCCTAAAGTCGATGGTCTGCTCACTCATATTATTAGCAATATCCCACGCTTTTACCTTTAGTTGGTGATTCCCAATCGATAAATCTTCTAATGGAAAACGCAATGATCCCTGATTGTACTCATCTTTTGCAGTTTGGTAGTAGTCGTTAAGTACAAATGGGTTTTCAATATCATTATCTAAAATGGCCACTAAATCGTGTCCTATACCGCCGCCTGTTGTGTTAATACCATTATCATCCGATAGGTTCACTAATAGGATGGGATTAGGGTTGGTAATTCCACCATTTACAAAACTCTCATTATTTAAATAAACTTCCACTTCCGGACCAATGCTATCTTGAATTGGGTTTTCGCTCACACCACCTATCGTTACTTCATTATAATAACCATTAGCATCGCCTAACCCTTCATCGGAGCGCGCGTAATAACTTAGTTTACCGTTGCCAAACTCATAGTCAATATCTTTAGGCATAATATAGGAAAACTCAAAAGCACCATTATTCACCGATACATTTCCTTTAAAAAGGACATTCTTTTGCACTTCAAACTCCATCACATCACTATCTGGATCTTGTCCTAACGAAGATAAAGTTGTTTTTTTGTCGAATACTGTTGGAAACAACGAACCATTAAACTGTTCTAACTTAGCCCCATTAGCATCTACTACCTCACCTTTTATGGTTACTTTCTCTAGTGCTTTTAGGGTATCTGAAAATTGAGCAATGGGAATATTATTAATGGCTGTAGTAGTTATATTAAACGTTGGGTTCGCAATTCTCATGGCAGGATCCCCTATCACAAATATCATATTTAGTGCTCTATTAGCAGCACCACCGTTATTGTTCTTTGTAAAACGATTGATTTCCCCAATAGTTTGAGTACGCGACTGATAAGGGGTTAGCAAATTTCTAAACATATAGTCTCCGTAGCTGTTATTTACCCCAACAAAGGCCACACGCGAGGTCGACACTAAAGATGTAGCTCCACCATTAGGGTTGAAAAATATCGCTTCAGCAGGCGATAATGTACTTCTATCGTACCAACCAAAGGTGCAAGTTAGCGTAACCATTAACGATTGGTTAAACTGATTAGTCCACT
>CAYJOY010000283.1:0-2859 GCA_964371885.1 uncultured Lentimicrobiaceae bacterium
TTTTTCCTTTTTTCACATATAACAGTGCCTTAGCTTCAATAATTTCACGTATATTTGTCGGCTAATTTTTCAACGTAAAATCGTGGCTGTTTTCGATTTTAAACAATTATTAATTAGCATATTAGAATATTTAACAAATTAACAAACAAAGATATATTATGGCTTCTCAAGAAGAAATTTTCAAGCAAATTATTGCACACGCAAAAGAGTATGGATTTATTTTTCCATCGAGTGAAATTTATGATGGACTTAGTGCCGTGTACGATTATGCGCAATTGGGTGTGGAATTAAAGAATAACATTAAGCAATATTGGTGGCGCTCTATGGTGCAAATGCACGAAAATATTGTGGGTATTGATAGCGCTATTTTTATGCACCCCACCATTTGGAAAGCCTCTGGGCACGTAGATGCTTTTAACGACCCATTGATCGATAATAAAGATTCGAAAAAAAGATACCGTGCCGATGTGCTCATTGAAGATTATATCTTGAAATTAGAGGAAAAAAATGAGAAAGAAGTAACCAAAGCGAAAAAGAAATTTGAAGATTTTAATGAGGAACTTTTCCGCGCTACCAATCCTAATATTTTAAGAAATAAAGAGAAAATTGACAACGTATCAGGACGTTTTGCCGAATTAATGAACGCCAGCGACCTGGCCGGTATTAAAACCCTTATTGAAGAGCTAGGGATTGCTTGCCCTATTTCTGGAACTAAAAATTGGACCGATGTACGTCAGTTTAACCTCATGTTCTCTACCCAAATGGGCTCTGTTTCTGAAGGCGCCGATACCATTTATCTTCGTCCAGAAACGGCACAAGGCATTTTCGTAAACTTCTTAAATGTGTATAAAACAGGCAGAATGCGTGAGTTTGAACAAATGGAAATGCAGTTCTTTGTACGCCCTGGTGAAGAGTTGAAATGGTTTGAGTATTGGAAAGAGGAGCGTAAACGTTGGCACACTACCCTCGGCATTAGCGAAGAGATGTACCGCTTCCACGATCACGAAAAATTGGCCCACTATGCTAACGCTGCTACCGATATTGAATTCAAATTCCCATTTGGTTTTAAAGAGTTAGAGGGCATCCATTCGCGTACCGATTTCGATTTACGTCAACATGAAGAGTTCTCGGGCAAGAAGTTACGCTACTTCGATCCTGAAACTAACGAAAGCTACGTGCCATACGTGGTAGAAACCTCTATCGGGGTAGACCGTATGTTCTTAGCCGTGTTGAGTCACGCTTTCCAAGAGGAGCAACTTCCTGATGGCAGCAGCCGTACCGTGTTGCGTATCCCTCGCGAACTAGCGCCAGTGAAAGCAGCCGTGCTCCCATTAGTGAAAAAAGATGGACACCCAGAAAAAGCACGCGAAATATTCAACTTGCTTAAAACAAGAGTAATGTGTCAATACGATGAGAAAGATGCCATTGGCAGACGCTACCGCCGCCAAGATGCTATTGGAACCCCATATTGCATCACTATCGATAATCAAACGTTAGAAGATAACACCGTAACCATCCGCGATAGAGATACCATGGAGCAACAACGCATTAGCGCCGATAAGTTATTATCTATCATTATTTAATATCTTTCTACAACACACAACCAAGCTACGAGGCGTGCTCATTATAAACATGCCTCGTTCTGTTCAAACAATCATCGTACCATAAAAGTTTAAAGCCTTAGTTTCTAAAGACATGAAAAGACATCGTTATCTATTGTTCATCATCCTTTTAATTTCTGCAACCTCCCTTTTACAAGGGTACACTACAGTACCAGAACCTACACCATCGGCCAACGTTACGCAAGAGCGTTGGGCAGACAAACAGCTGGCTGCTATGACGTTGGAGGAGAAGATTGCCCAACTCATTTTTATCAGGATTCATTCTAATAAAGATGAAAGCTATTACCAAAACATGGTGAAAGAGATAGCGCAATATCAGCCTGGTGGCGTTTGTTTTTTTCAAGGGGGGCCACTCCGCGAGTTGAACCTTACCAACCGTATTCAGGCGGTGAGCAAAATCCCTTTAATGGTATCGATGGATGCCGAATGGGGACCCTCCATGCGGTTAGACAGTTGCACCATCTTTCCCCGTTTCCTAACCCTTGGCGCACTGCCTCAAGAGGAGGCACACCTCATCTACAAAATGGGAGAAGCTGTGGCCGAACAGTGCAAAGCATTAGGGGTACATGTTAACTATAGTCCTGTGGTAGATGTTAACAACAACAAAAACAACCCCGTTATTAACAGCCGCTCGTTCGGCGAAAACAGAGAGAAGGTTACCCAATACGCCACCTTACTCCTTAACGGAATGCAAAGTACTGGCGTAGAAGGATGTCTGAAACATTTTCCAGGGCACGGCGACACCGAAACCGACTCTCACTTTGGGCTCCCAGTAATTAACAAAACCAGAGAGCAACTTGAAGAGATGGAGCTATATCCGTACCGCCAAATGATAAAAGAGGGTCGTGTAGAGATGGTAATGGTATCGCACCTCAACATCCCCGCACTCGATTCCACACCCAACGCAATCGCCTCACTATCTTCCCCTATCCTTACCGATTTACTGAGAAAAGAGATGGCGTTTAACGGAATTATTATTACCGACGGAATGGAAATGGCAGGACTGCGCAAATATTTCCCCAACGGCGCCGATGCAGAAATAAACTCATTAAAAGCAGGGATGGACGTTCTATTACTCCCTAATCCGCTAAAGGTAATTATGCCCCTATTGGTAGAAGCAGTGAAAAATGGAACACTATCAGAAGCTGAGATAGATGCAAAATGTTTAAGAGTGTTAAGATTAAAAGAGAAAATGAACCTCACCACCTTCCAAACAATTTCCAGCGAAAATGTTTAT
>CAYJOY010000283.1:2869-3248 GCA_964371885.1 uncultured Lentimicrobiaceae bacterium
AAACCATTGAACAAAAAGCGGTTACATTGATTAAAAACGACACCATTCTCCCTTTAAAAAGTGCTGAGAAAAGTTGCTTTGTCTTTATTGGCGACCCAGAAAATGAAGATTTCTCAAGAAAAATAGCCAAAGAATACCAACTTCCATTTGTTAAAATAAACGAAAATATAACGAGAGAAGGGACCGCCACCAATCTGATGAAAGTATCGGCATACGATAACCTTATTGTTATTTATTTATCGATGAACCAATCGCCTGCACGTCAATATGGTATTCACCGCACCGCTGTCGATTTTCTCGGACAGGTTTCGAAAAGCAAAAATGTAATACTAGCTACTCTAGGCAACCCTTATGCTTTAGAGCAGTTTAAATCGTTGGA
>CAYJOY010000284.1:0-552 GCA_964371885.1 uncultured Lentimicrobiaceae bacterium
TAAAATTCAGTTTTTAAGTAAAAAATCTGAATTGCAACAGTTGTTAGGAGAAATAAAAAATGTACCTGCCGAAGAACGTAAGGAGTTTGGTCAGAAGGTAAATACCCTTAAGCAATTAGCTCAAACCATATACGATGAAGCAGAGGCTAAACTACAGATAGAAGCTTTGTCGGCCACCACTGGCGAAGATTTAACCCGTCCAGCAACGGTGCAATCGTTAGGTAGCCATCATCCTGTTACGTTAGTAATGGACGAGGTTTGCGAAATTTTCGAGAAGTTAGGCTTCGATACCGCCGATGGTCCAGAAATAGAAGACGATTGGCATGTGTTTTCGGCGTTAAACTTCCCACCAGAGCACCCTGCAAGAGATATGCAAGATACTTTTTTCGTGGAGGTAAACCCCGATTATTTGCTGCGCACCCACACCTCTTCAATACAAGTAAGAACGATGGAGCGGGTAAAACCCCCAATTAGAGTAATATGCCCTGGCAGAGTGTTTCGTAATGAAACCATTACCGCTCGCTCGCACTGCATCTTCCACCAAGTGGAAGG
>CAYJOY010000284.1:562-3223 GCA_964371885.1 uncultured Lentimicrobiaceae bacterium
GAAAATGCTACTTTTATCGATATGCAGCAGCTACTGCAAACGTTTGCTCAAGCCATGTTCGGAAACGATACACAAATACGTCTGCGCCCCTCTTTCTTCCCATTTACAGAGCCTTCAGCCGAAATGGATATAGAATGCAAAATATGCGGCGGAAAAGGTTGTAACGTGTGTAAATATTCTGGATGGGTAGAGATATTAGGATGCGGAATGGTAGATCCTAACGTATTGGATGCTTCGGGAATAGATAGCAAAAAATATACTGGATATGCTTTCGGAATGGGAATAGAAAGGATGGCAATGCTCAAATTTAAAGTGAACGATATACGCCTCTTCTTTGAAAATGACCTCCGATTCTTATCGCAATTTGCAGCGCAGTAATACCAACAAATATGTCAGTAATTAGAGTAACCAAAATATTCCAATTCTCGATGGCACACGCCCTCGAGAATTATTCAGGATTGTGCAAAAATATTCATGGGCACACTTATCAGTTAGAGGTAACGGTGAGAGGGCATACAGCCCACTCGCCCGTTTCTCCAAAAGATGGAATGCTCATCGATTTTTCCGACCTAAAGAAACTGGTAAATACACATATTGTAGAGCTATGGGATCACGCTCTTATGTTGAATGCAAGCACCCCGAAATCTATTTTAGATGAGGTGATAAACCATTATGAGAGGGTGATTATTGTCGATTTTCAACCTACAACAGAGAATATGTTGGCATATATAGCTGAAAAGGTACAAACAATATTGCCAGAAAATGTCTATTTGTATTCTCTGAAACTGAGTGAAACGCAAAATTCGTACGCGCAATGGGTAGCCACCGACAACTGTTAATAGCAGGGCCATGCGCAGCGGAGAGCGACGAACAACTACATAGAACCGCAGCAGAGTTGGCTGCACTACAAATACCAGTCGATTATTTTCGGGCAGGAGTATGGAAACCAAGAACCCATCCCGATGATTTTTTAGGAATGGGAGATGTAGCATTTGCCCCTCTCAAAGAGATTCGCGAAAAGTACTTGTTCCCAATTTGCGTAGAAGTTCTTAACCCTAGACATGTTGAAAAATGTGTTGAAAACCATATTGATGCCGTTTGGTTAGGGGCGCGAACAACCGTAAACCCATTTACCGTTCAAGAGATTGCCAATGCCTTACAAGGGACATCGCTAACCGTAATGGTGAAAAACCCCATTGCCCCCGATTTAAAACTATGGATGGGTGCCATTGATAGGGTACAACGCGCGGGTATTAAGAATATAATAGCAATACACAGAGGGTTTGCCCACGATACCGATATTAAATATAGAAATAATCCTTTGTGGAAAATTCCGATAGCACTCAAGATGGAATACCCCCATATTCCAGTTATTTGCGATGCATCGCATACGGCGGGGGCAACGCAATATATTGAGGAGGTGGTTCAATCATCGTGCTCATACGGTTTAGAAGGGTGGATGATAGAGACGCATTGTAATCCTCAAAGTGCCCTTTGCGATGCAAAACAACAAGTTACCCCTAAAGAATTGGCGGTTATTCTTGAAAAAATAGCCAATCAACCACCCCTTTCCGACGTTTCGAAACAGTTAGAAATGTTACGTGAAAGGGTCTCCTCCATCGATCAACAAGTGGCAAAACTTCTCCTCGAAAGAATGAAGGCAGTAGATGAGATTGCCAACCTCAAAATAGAAAATAACATGCCCGTTGTACAACACGACCAATGGCAAAAAGTGCAACAACGGTATTTAGAAATAAGTGAAAACGACCCTCACTTCCAATCCTTTATAAAGCTATTCTTAGAATTGCTCCATCAACAATCTATTGAGAGGCAGCGTGGGGATGGTTATTAGTGGTTGGGCACCGCTTGCGTAAAGGGTTACGAAAATAGCCAATCGATCTTTTATAAAGTAAAACAGCCATATATTACACTAAGATAATATATGGCTGTTGTTTATGCGAAATATTAGTGGATTATTTTTTTATCAGTTTTTTGACTTCGCTTTTTCCATTTGTACCTCTCATCTGTACCATATAAACGCCCGTTTCAAGATGCGATATGTTTAGTTTCATTTGATTTGCTTCCTCAAGGAGTAATTTTCCGCTCATGTCGTATATCTTTATAGATGCAACTTCACCTTTAATATAGATGTAATCTTGTGCGGGGTTAGGATAAATGGTCCATTCGATATTAGCATATTCATTAATAGAAGAGCTCTCTGCCCAAGTTGCCATTGCCGTTTTATCGGAGGCGAATTGCCATACTGTACTTTCATTAATGTTTGTTTCGTCAATTTCCCATCCCTCAAAAGTGTACCCTTCGCGCTCTGGTACGGGAAGCGTTCCTACAGAAGCGTCGAATGTAACCTCTATTGAAGTTGTTGCAACACTCCCTTCGTTAGGGTTGAATGTTAGCGTGTAGGTATTGGCTGTCCATTGTGCGTTGGCCGTTTGGTTTTCGGTGTAATTCCATATAAGTTCTTCTGCAATTTCCACTTCATTAATGAACCATCCGTTAAAAGTGTACCCTTCGCGGGTTGGGGTAGGTAATGTTCCAATTTCAGTGTCGTAAGTAACGGCAAGCGTTGTGGTTTCTACTGTTCCTTCACCTGCGTTAAATGTTAGGGTATACTCATTAGCTTCCCAGTGGGCAATAGCCGTT
>CAYJOY010000285.1:0-3220 GCA_964371885.1 uncultured Lentimicrobiaceae bacterium
ATTCTCTACTCTTACGTTATTGAGATAAAATACGCTAAACGCGACGCCCCCGATACAGTATTAGACCAACTGCAAGAGGAGGCAGCCGTACAACTGGCACAATACGCCCAATGCGAAAAAGTGCAGTCGACTATTGGACACACTGAATTGCGAAAATTAGCCGTTATTTACCGTGGTTGGGAGATGGTACGGTGGGTGCGAGTGTAGGGCTTAGTACCCCTTCATAAATTTCCGTTCTGCGATGCCTACTTGGGTGAATATTTTGGCGATATACATTCCTGCGGGTAGATGTGAGGTGTTGATTGATAGTGTATTCGTGTGCGCGCATTGCTCTAGTAACATTTGCCTACCCGAGAGGTCGTAAATAACTACCATGTTCATGGGGTTCATTTCCGATTGTAAGGTGAGGGTACTTTGCACCGGATTAGGGTACAAGGTTACCTTCTCTAACAAGCTATGCTCTACAATAGTGTGGGTGGAAGGATGGGTAGGCCAAGAGACAGGAGTGCCTGTAGGCCAACCAAACTTTGCAAAAAAGATGTCTTGACCGCCCAAGCTACTTTCAAGATTGGTTTCTCCAAAAGTTATATTTTCAGCATAAAAACTTCCAGCTCCTACTAAATTTAGGTCTGGTGTCATCTCTAAATACTGAAAACCAACGGATTCATTTATGCCAAGAGGCCAACAATGGGCAATGGGCGATAAGTAGTAAAACTCACGGGTAGGTTCGTGGAAAAGGGCTACAAAAACCCCTACACTATCAAAAGAGACGGAGAGATTTCCCAACTGTACCTCGTCGCGACGGGTAAAACAAAAAATAGCCAGGGTTTCATCATCTATAAAAGTAACCTCTCTAATGGAAGCATTGCCATCTATACTGGTTAAGTGGGTCGTATCGCCGTTCTCATTTAATTTTATTAATTGGTTTCCTAGCGCTACATAGAAATCGTCGCCTTTTAATTTCGCACTATAAAGCCCGCCATTGCCTAGCACTTTCCAATCCTCTAACTCCCACCTATCTGAAAAACGGAACCAAAAGGAGGTTAGCCCCGATGGGTAATATGTACCAGCGAGTTCCGCCCCTTCTACGCTGAGTCCTGCGCTCGTTAAAAAGAAGTAGTGGTATTTCCCGTTGTGGTATGCATACTCATCGGCAAATGCAGTGGCTCGAATCGGGAGCGTTTCAATATGCTCCCCCTCCGCTGTGAGCTGTACACAATGGTGCATGTAAGTAGGATTATTAGTGGGTAATGTAGTCGGGAATTCATGGGTTTGAAGTGAGTAAATGAGATGGATATTTTTCTCTTCATCGAAAGTTACCTTGTTGGGATATATATCTCCGTGATATTTTGTATTAACCACTGGGACGGGGTAAATATCGTTTAATGCGTTCATCCATACAATATTCCCTTCGGTATCTATTTTCAAAATTACATCTTGGGTCATATCGTTATTACTAAACACTACCCCCCCCCAAACATCGGTTTGAGGGTTATAGGGGGCAATAGGGAGGAGGGTATCCCCCCCCATCCCATCGGTAAGCCGTATTTGATCGCGCGATGAGGCTATTAACACCAAATCTTCCCCATCGAACCCTAAACGGGCGAACTGCATGGGTGACGAGTCGCTTAAAATAGTATCCCAACCTTGGTACGATACTTGTTTTTCGGTTGCCCCATAGAGCGTTTTATACCAGCGGAGTTCCCCTTCGGTATTTAAACTTACCAGCGCATAAATTCTACCTGAGTTATTGAATACATGTTCGATAGGAATGCCGCATAGAACCGTTTCTCTATGCCCGACATACTGCACCAAAAAGTAACTATTTCCCACAGAATCAACAAACATATCGTGTACACGATCAATATCTAGACCAGAAAAGGTTTTCGCAGAACCTGTATGGGCCGCCCATTGCCACGTTTGCCCAAATAGAGGGAAAAACCACATGGAGCATAACATTATGATTAAAATTTTTGCTGTTTTTTTCATATTTTATTGTTTTATTAGTTTGAGTACTTGGATTACTTGTTTATTGAAAAAAAATTATGCCAGGATCAGCATGGATTGCAAATTAAGGATTTATTTTGCAATAAAAGAAAGTATTTTTTGTACCATACGCATCATTATTTCATTTATAAATAGCTTTATATCAAGTTAAAAGAATAAAAGAGAACTTGCTTTTCTTCTTTCATTAAAACTTTGCTACAAATGTAAAGATAAAATAATTAATATACAAGTGCTTAGACGTTTTTTTATTAAAAAAAAATCAATAGTTTGGCACGATTATTGCCAATAAAGGGGGTACTGCATTCCAACCGCAATATAATCAGAAGATTTTCACAAGAATTTTCTTGTAGGGACTTTTAATCATTCCTTATCAATTTTATAATAATATAAATATCGCGAAAAAATCTCTGTTTTTTTTCATCATTTTTCTCTTCCCACAATTCAATAAAAAAATGTAATTTCGCGGGTTAAATTTAAAATGTATTATAATATGAACTTGAGTACTTTTCAAAACGATATTTTACAAGGAATTCCTAACGAATTACCTCCCGTGCAACCTTACGATACTACGGTAAGTCACGCCCCTAAACGGAAAGATATTTTAACAGCAGAAGAGAAGAAATTGGCGGTTAGAAATGCGCTACGCTATTTTAAACCAGAATGGCATGCTACTTTAGCTCCCGAATTTATGCAAGAGTTGAAAGAATACGGTCGCATTTACATGTACCGTTTTCGTCCTACCTATAAAATATATGCACGCCCTATTGATGAGTATCCTGCAAAATCGAAACAAGCAGCGGCTATTATGCTCATGATTCATAATAATTTAGATTATGCTGTGGCGCAACATCCTCACGAGTTAATTACCTATGGTGGCAATGGTGCCGTGTTCCAAAACTGGGCGCAATACCGCTTAGCCATGAAGTATTTAGCAGAGATGAACGATGAGCAAACGTTAGTGATGTATTCGGGACACCCTATGGGATTGTATCCTTCAAGTAAAGAGGCGCCACGCGTAATTGTTACCAATGGTATGGTAATTCCTAATTATTCGAAACCAGATGATTGGGAAAAATTTAATGCATTAGGTGTTTCGCAGTATGGCCAAATGACTGCGGGTTCATATATGTATATTGGACCTCAAGGTATTGTGCATGGCCCCACCATTACCGTATTGCATGCGGCGCGTAAAATTTTATGGGGCACTGAGGGT
>CAYJOY010000286.1:0-3210 GCA_964371885.1 uncultured Lentimicrobiaceae bacterium
ATTTACAGTGAGTTTAACAATTTAAAAAAAATTATTATGGAAAATAAAAAATTTACAGAACAAGAAGGTATCGATGTAATAAACAACATGATACAAGCCACAAAGTTTAAAATAACAAAAGGATTTGGGAACACTTATTTGCTGATGGGATACTCCAATTTTATCATATCTATGCTTGTATTGGCGACATTAATGCATAGTAATTACAACCATTGGGCACATTTGCTTTGGGGATTACTGGCGTTACCTATAGGGATAATCTTCTATCGTTCCTCTAAAGAGAAAAAGAAAGCCAATACCTACATCGATAATGCAATTGTGGCTGTTTGGGCAGTCATTTGGGTTGCATTTATAGCTGGTATTGCTACATTTACTTTTGCTGGAAATTTTTCTAACATGGGAATATTGTTATCGTTAGTTGTTATTTTATGCTCAGTTGGAGTTATGATTAATGGTTTCATTTTAAAAGAAATTATTCTAACATTCCCTTCCACCTGCGGTATGGTATATGGATTTTTAATGCTAAATATCTATACTACAAATGATTTTAACATAGTCGAAATGCTTATTTTTTTTAGTATTTCATGTATTGTTATCATGATTATCCCTGGCCATATATTAAATATTAAAGTGAAACGTTCTCTTAAAAAAGGAAAAAATGAATAGAGAACTCAACCCCATGCTACATTCGCAGTTGCGGCTCTCTATTATTTCTATTCTAATGAATGTAGAAGAGGTAGATTTTAACTACATTAAAGAAACTACGCAGGCAAGTTCTGGAAATATTAGTGTGCAAATAGAAAAACTATCTAGCTGTAAATACATTACAGTAAACAAAGAATTTGTGGGTAGAAAAACCAGAACTAGCTATAAAATAACCGACGTGGGACGTGCCGCTTTTGAAGAATATGTAGAGGCATTACAAGAATATATTGTACCTAATACAAAACGCTCGAAATAGGAATTTGCAAGCGCCTCTTATTTGCAGCATGCTATTTTTATGATTTTTTAGCAAAACATAAAAGGTAAAATATGGCAAAAACATCCCTAAAAGATGCAAAAAAAGAATATTTCATAACTGATTCAAAACATTAATTTACATCATTTCGCTTTTAATGCATTACGAACAAAACAGTTATAAAAAAAAAATTTTTTTGCTTATTTTATAAAAAAATAGCCTATCTTTGCAGTGTATTAGATCACTAATACACTAAATGTTGTCATTCATTAAAATTAACAATAAAACATAGTCAAACAATGAAAAAAATAGAGATCATTATTGCGTTATTACTCATAACAATTACCAGCTTTGCACAAGCGCCAAAGCTCCATATTACTGGACATGTTAAAGATTTTAACACTAAGAAATCGATACATTTTGCTACGGCAGTTTTGGTAAATGGTGCCGATTCTATTCAATCTGCGGTAACCATTACCGATAAAGAGGGGGTGTTCCACTTTAAGAATGTTACTAAAGGCAAATTCTTCATACAATTTTCATTGTTTGGTTATCATCTTAAAAACAGCGAATTAATAGAAATTTCGTCGGCGAAGTTGGCAACTTTATCATCCGAAACGTTAGATTTAGGGGAGATTTACATGCAGCCACAAAGCAACAAGATAGATGAGATTGTGGTACGCGCCAAGAAACCTATGATTGAGCAAGAACCTGGCAAGATGATTATTAACGTAGAGAGCTACGACATTATTAAAATGGCCGACAATGCGTTCGAAATGTTAAAGAAGGTGCCTGGGGTGTATATTGACAACAACGACAACATTTCGCTTAACGGCAAATCGGGCATTTTAGTTACCATCGACGATCGTCCCACTTATCTCTCTGGCGATGAATTAACCGCTTATCTCAAGTCTATGTCGCCCGAAAATGTGGTAAAGATAGAGGCGATGGACAACCCCTCTGCAAAATACGACGCAGCTGGCGGCGGCGGTATCATTAACATTGTTACCCTTAAAGGGAGGAACGTGGGCTTTAGTGGTTCGGTTAGAGCCGATGCGGGTGTAAAATTTACCGATCCGAAAAATCCTAATTTCGCGACTAACGAAAGTATTAACCTGTCGTATAGAGGAAAGGTAGCCACCGTATATGGTAATCTCTCAGGGAACTGGGCTAACGATCATAATGATATGTATAACGGTGGAGCATTGGAAGTAAAAACCACTATCTTTCAGGCAAAATAGGTTCCGACTTTTACATTACAAAAAACGATATATTAAGTGTATCGTACAGTGGAAGCCACTATAATAGCACGCGCAATCAAGATGTTAATTTCCGCAACAGTTTAAACGACAGTGTTTATTCATCTACTTCGCAACTAGGAGGTGGGGAATATATTTGGAAAAACCACCATGCTAACATCAACTACGAGCATAAGTTCGACAGTATATACAACCGTAAATTGTACTTAGACTTAAACTGGATACACAGCGGTACTGCAAACGAATCGTTTAACAGTATTGACAACTATTATGGCGATTTTTTGATGTTTAGCGACAGTATGCACTACTTTCAAAATGCACCAATGTACACTGATGTTATTAGCTTTAACGCCGACTACACCCACCCATTTAAAAACAGCCGTTCTCAATTAGAAGTTGGAGCTAAGTTTAGTGCGGCACTTTCTGACAACGATTTAATATATCTAAAAAACGACATTTACGACTCTACCAGAAGCAACCGTTTTATTTACAACGAGTTTATTGGT
This sequence comes from uncultured Lentimicrobiaceae bacterium, assembly GCA_964371885.1. Classification (GTDB taxonomy): domain Bacteria; phylum Bacteroidota; class Bacteroidia; order Bacteroidales; family WCHB1-69; genus CAYJOY01. The sequence continues at coordinate 2,724 of CAYJOY010000286.1, forward strand.
GCTGCATACGCCTCTTTTTCTCACAGTTTTAAAACTAAAACACAGTTAAAGGTGGGGGTTCGTTTCGAAACCACCAACACAATGGGGCACAACACTACCCTCGACTCTTTAAACAAGAACTTTTACTGCCGACCATTCCCTAACATTAGTGTAAGTCAACAAATTGGCAACTTTCACAATTTAAACCTCTCTTATCGCTATGGCATTAGCCGTCCTGGATATAGCCAACTTAACCCATTCCTTACTCAAGAAGATGTTAGGCATTTCCGTTCTGGGAATCCATTCCTCGACGCATCGTATAACAACAATTTAACGTTGGGTTATTCATACAAATACAAACTGTTCTTAACTGGCGGTTACACGAACGCTATTGGGCAAGTTGGCGATTTTACTTTTTACAATAATGAAAATGTGGCAACTAGTATCTACAAAAACTTAGGCACTACCCATAACTTCTTCTTATCGGCAAACTTCCAGCACACATTCT